>NZ_CP037422.1:6779951-7079951 GCF_007748175.1 Gimesia aquarii | reverse complement strand
ATTCCTCATGCGCTTTTTGTAATTGGGATAAATTGTAGTGACGAACGCTTGTAATATCGTATTTATCTACAAGGCCCATATTTCTGATACACTTACGGATCAACCATACTTATATTCGTAATAATCATCGTTTTCGTGCTTTTCCGGATCGCTCATTGAGTTCGAGTTTGATTTCATTGCTTCCTGATACAATTTCAAATTTGAGATCAGCGGGCACAAAGATTTTTTTATTTTTAAACCATTGAGCGACCTTTGCATCACCATCTTCTTCTAAATCCTCATTATCGGGTGAAAGATAGTCTACCTGATGCATTCCGACAACTGCTCCATCACCGGATTCATATGTCGTCAATGTGAAACCTCCATTGGAGTCAACACTACCCATAGCGGGACGGCCTTTTGCCTCAGTAGTATCGCCGATCGCAACTGGATTAAACATTACCTTACCACCTGGCACCGGCTCTCCATTCAGAAGAACTTGCCCCTTGACTCTTGCCATTTCTGGTCCGCTACCTCCACAGCCATTACTTAAGATCAACATTGTGAACAGCAGAAGACCTATTATGATTCCTCTCGCTTGAACCATGATGGAACCTCACTAATAGTAATTCGATAAAAATTGGATCACGTGAATCGCTTGCCAGTCTTCGCACACTGAGTATGCGAAGACTGGTACGATAGAGACAAAATTAGCGCCTCATTAGAATTCACCTACAGTCTGCCCATCGTTGCGACTACCCAATCGTTGGTACGTTCCCCATTGCGACCGGGCAGGTACCGGAGAGGGGCAGGTAGAGTCATTAGAAGAGCAACCAAATCGTGAGTCGATATTCTCACTAAGAAAGTGCACAGATCCATCAGCAAACAGGAAATGGGCACCACCTACGTGGAAGCTAAAAAAGCCGTCATCATCTGCACGGCTATTAAGTGGAGAACGCCGGTCCGTTTTTGCAAAGACTTGCTCGTCCTGCCCGCCGGCTCCTGCCCAGATTGGGAAATCTCGGTCGTTCTGCCCGCCTGTCGCAGCTCCCCATGGTCTTTCGAGTGTGGGGTCTACGTCGATTGCGTTGTAATACGAGGACTCTCCAATTGCGATTGTATTACTCGTTCCGTCAATTACGTCGCGTATGCGAGTTGCTGCTGTGACGCCGGAGGGGCCACCAGATGAAGAGACTGCATCACTGGGTTTGTTAAAGATGCCATCGGTCCAGTCGTCATTACCGACACAAGCTTTGTAGTCGCTCTTGCCTGAGCCCACTGATGTATCGACACCTGACCCTTGTCCTGTAGAACGATTTGGCAAAGTGGATGAAGGGCAAATAAAGGCTGCTAGAATTGTGCCTTCGATATTGGGGCGGGGTACGCCCGCATTTGAAATCGGCCATTTATCATTACTGCAGAGAAGTTTACTGCAATCATCAATTGCAAAATCAATTTGATTGTACAACGAAGCTTGATCTAAATAAGGCAGCATACGTGTCCCCCAGCCGTAGTCGTGATCATCCCATCCTGTACCGAGTGGAAACATCCCAAATACATCGTGATAGTTATGCATCGCCAGACCCATTTGCTTCAGATTATTTTTACACTGGGAACGTCGGGCCGCTTCTCGTGCTTGTTGAACAGCGGGTAGTAATAAAGCAATCAAAATTGCGATAATCGCGATCACCACCAGCAGCTCAATGAGCGTAAATGCCTGCCTTTTTTGCAATTTCTGCATCAAATCTTCCTCCACCAAAAGTTAAATCACTAAATATTAGAATAAACTTCCTTTTCCGCGTTTCGACCTTACGTTCCTGAAGATTGCAAGTGCCGATTCCCCCAGCCATCATGACTTGAGAAGTCTTAATTTTGTCCTTGTGCCACACTGAGCTGATTGTCGTCAACAATTCCAGATGGCATACTTTGGCGCGCCTTCCTCCTTGTCTGTGACATGGGTGTTCCCTCAAGAAGCTGCTTCATATCCAGATGCTGTTCCCATTCAGCAATAGGCATGAGCCATGCCCGATCTCGTAGAGATTCGTGAAGTTCTACCAACCACGGCGCACGGCGCCAGGTTCGATCGAATTTAGATAGATCCATTTGGGGATCAACGAGCAACTGTGGTTTACGCCCATTCATTGAAACCAAATCCAAGCAACGGATCTCCATATTGGGATGGCCGTCCCGCGCTAACTCATCCCTGAGGAAGAGCGCCAGGTCATGAACCATATGAGGATCTTTTCCCAACTTACCCATCTGACGGGTTGTCAGAAACGGCCGTAGATCAATGACCATCGTTTCCCGGGTTTCTGGATCAGTTGCGTAGAAGCGAACTCCACAATACTTGCCACGCAACATCATATGCCAGGCGAAGCAGTGTCCTTCTTCTGTCCAACTTGCGTCGCCTTGGTAGAAGTAGTGGCGAAATGGAATAACTAGTTGCGCAAGAACGTAAGCCATCAGTAAGGCAGAGCCCCAACGCTGTAGCGGTGTTAATGTGCTACAGAATCTCTGTTGCTCTACAGAACTCTTTGCGATAGTACGCCCTCCCAGACCGCACCAGAAAAAGTTGATCACACGACGAGGCCAGTTTGGTTCAAAGAATTGAGTGGTTGCAAAAATCATAAACCACGGGAAGTACCCGATATCGAACATGACAGAGTTCATACAGTGAAAGAATAGAGCAGCCAGAAATGCTGGTATTCGTGTCTTCCGCCATAAGAGGAGGGGCACGATCGATAAATCGAAGACCAATCCACCATAGTTGAAAAACCAGACCATCCAGTCTTCGGTGAAGAATTGACCAAGGTAAGGAAACCGATCAGCACGCTGCGCGAGTGCAATCTTCATAGGCTGGCACCGTAACCAGTCTGGCTGCAGTTTTGCCAGACCACCATAAAAGTACGGAACCCCAATTTGGAATCGCATTAACCAAAGCGCCCACCGAGGTGCAGTTTGTGACTTCAAGTTTGGTCGCATCCATGCGTCAATAGATAGTGCATGATGGGCTGGAACAAATGCCATTAACAGGCTGACCAGACATGTGAGGTAGTAGTGGTTGAGGTAATAAGCCTTATCAATCAGGAAGCAATAGGTGAATAGCAACGAAAACAGGAGGCAACTGATTCGGTAATGCAATCCAACCATAATGCATGCTGCCAAGATACCCATCGTATAATAGAGCAAGTACATGCCTGACCCGGGTAATGGCTTGACCCAATCAAACCAATACCAGGTAAAATGGAACGGTGGGTCAATATAATCTGCCTTGATCACTCCAATCTTAAAGTATTCCCAGATGTGCCACAGCATTACTGCGCCAAACGCAATGCGGAACAAAACCAGTGATGCGATGTCGACCCTTTCAAAGAGATGCGAACGCCAATCCCTATTTCGAGGGAGTTGTGCGTCCGATTCAATGGAATTTATTTGTGCTTGTTCAGTCATATGTTTTTTCATTATTGAATATTAGACATGACAAATAATTTACAATTGATTGCTATATAAGTGGCTAATAATCAATTTGTCAACATGTAATTATCTGTTTTTGCAAAAAAAACTCATTAATTCGTTTGATGAGAACATATGAATGTTACTTGTATTAATTCTGTTTTTATAAATATGTGTTTACAAATGATGCTGATTATTTATAAATTGTGAATAACTTATGAATAAATGGGAAGAATCTGAATTCTTTGCCTTGAGTTGAACATTGAAATCAATGTAATGTTTGAAAATTATGTCACGACCAAAACACCAATTCGTTCGGGATTACATCCAAAACTCCATTGATAGTGGACATTTTGTTCCTGGAGATCAGTTGCCAACCGATGATGAGTTAAGCGAGCGTTTATCCGTGTCGCGTCCCACGATTGCACGAGCGATGCGTGATTTGGAACAGCTCGGATTGATCCGTCGCCGAGTTGGTGCGGGAACATTTGTAGAAGCCAAGTCATCCGAATCCGAGCAGCGACTTGGTCTTCTCATTCCAGAATTGGGTAACACTGAGATCTTCGAACCGGTTTGTGCAGAAATCGCACGTACGGTACAGCCATTTGGATATTCGCTTCTATGGGGTGACGCTGGTGTGGTCAATGATTCTAATACAAAAGAGGGTCGGCTTGCTGTCTCTGCAGAGCGGGCCGAACGTGCTTGTAAGAGCTTCATTGATGAAGGAGTAACCGGAGTGTTCTTTGTTCCTATGGTCTCAACTCAGCAAGATAAAGACGCGGATCGAAGAATTCTTGATCGACTTGATGAAGCTGGTATTGCTGTCGTGTTACTTGATCGCGATGTGGCACAATTCCCCGAACGCAGTTCGTATGACCTGGTAACAGTAAATCACCTCAGCGGACAACTCAAGCTCTGCGAGCTTTTGCTCAAGTCGGGACGCAAGCGTATTGCTTATTTGCAATGGCCGGGTACCTCTGATTCCATGGAGCAACGGCTTGCCGGATACCAGCTTGCTCTCGTGCGAGCCGGTCAAGTGTTTAATCCCGAATGGGTTCACCAGGGTGATGCCCGTGATCATGAATTCATTGGCCAGATTCTTTCAGATCACAATCCCGATGCGTTTACTTGTGAAAACGATGTTGTTGCTGCCCACCTGATGCAAACCCTCAACACACTCGGTGTGAGTATTCCCGATGAAATTGCCGTGGTCGGGTTCGATGATGTAAAGTACGCACAGCTACTTGCTGTCCCGCTGACAACGATTCGTCAGCCCTGCGCACAACTTGGCGAAGTAGCCGTGCGATTAATGAATTCTCGTATTGCTGCACCACACATGCCCGCACGAACGGTACAACTGGAATCCGAACTCATTGTACGAAAATCGTGCGGTGTAGCTGCGAAAGATGAGCCTGCTATCTCTCGTGAAATTCAATAGAGTTCATGGCTCCGGATATATGCTACCTTATTTTGTAGACTTTCAGATGTTTCCGCGCTTATATTGCTCTATGCTCACGATGGGAATCTTTTACCAACGCAAAGGCAATACGATATCCTTTCAGTAACAAAGTTTATTCGCAAGTATTTGATAATTTTCTGACATGCTTAAAAGTAAACGAGGGAACATTTTCTGAAATAGATTTTCTCATCGTTATCTTGGTGTGGCGGGAAATTTTATTGAAAACGAAGCACCACTCTCATATAAACAGTGAGATGTGAGAAACATCACTTCTAATATCCCTTGATCTTCATAGGGTGGATAAGTCCTGTCTATTTGAAATTTAACAACTGTCGTTCAGTGCTATTCTCTTGCCTGAAACTCTTTGATCATTATGAGGCTGTGTCGTTAAGAATAATTCTGGGTGAAAATATAAAAAGATAATCAAATTTGTGCTCCGCAGTACAATAATAGTATGCATCTATACGGTCACTGGTACCAAATTGAATCGAGATCTCGTTTTCACAGCTATATTTATAGTAAGGATCTCTTCCTTACCCTGCGAAACATGCGAACTTATCATCTCTATAACGGATTCTTTTTCTTTGAGGACTCTACTTATGAGAATCAAGCTCTTTTCTTTATCATTAGTGGGAGTCGGCGTGCTCCTCGGATATCTGGCTGCTAGTGCCGACTTCAATGTAACTAAGGCTGCAAAAGTACAATCCAAGATTCCTTTCAGTTCGAGGCAATCTGACTCTAAACAGCAATCATCTCTATCGGATTCTGATTCGACGAACTTAGTTCATGATGGGAACACGCAGTCTAAACTGTTAATCGCTACCAACCAGCAGGCGGTAGCCGCTGCTTCAACAGTTATCCAACAGCGAACTGGCAAAAAACCAAATATTCTGGTGATCTGGGGTGATGATATTGGCCAATCAAATATCAGCGCTTATACGAAGGGGCTGGTGGGATACCGTACTCCGAATATTGATCGCATCGCACATGAAGGTTTAATTTTCACAGACTACTATGGCGAACAAAGTTGTACGGCGGGAAGGTCTTCTTTCATCATGGGCCAAAGTGTTTTTCGCACGGGGCTCAGCAAGGTTGGTTTACCGGGAGCCGATTTAGGAATGCGTATTGAAGATCCCACTATCGCTGGTCTGTTAAAGAATCATGGTTATGCAACAGGTCAGTTCGGTAAGAATCACCTGGGTGACAAAAACGAAATGTTACCTACAAATCATGGTTTTGATGAGTTCCTGGGCAATCTCTATCACTTGAATGCGGAAGAAGAACCAGAAAACGAGGACTACCCTAAGAATCCTGAGTTCCGGAAAAAATATGGTCCACGTGGCGTCATTAAATCATTCGCTCATGGCAAGATCGAAGATACGGGCTCTCTGACCAAGAAACGGATGGAAACGATCGATGACGAAACCGTTGCTGCCACGTTAGACTTCATCGAACGACAGCATAAAGCTAATAAGCCGTTTTTCTGTTGGTGGAACGGAACACGCATGCATTTTCGTACGCATGTTAAGAAAGAAAATCGTGGCATTTCCGGGCAGGATGAATACGCTGATGGCATGGTTGAACATGACAGGCACGTGGGTCAATTGCTAAAGAAACTCGATGACCTGGGAATTACCGACAATACAATTGTTTTCTACAGTACCGATAACGGACCTCACATGAATACTTGGCCTGATGCAGCCATGACTCCCTTCCGTGGCGAGAAGAATACTAACTGGGAAGGAGGTTGGCGTGTGCCAGCAATGGTCCGCTGGCCTGGCAAGATCAAGGCTGGCTCAGTTTCTAACGGAATCATGCACCACATGGATTGGCTGCCAACATTTCTTGCCGCTGCCGGTGAAACGGACGTTAAAGAAAAGCTTCTAAAAGGTCATCAAGCCATCGATCGTAATTACAAGGTTCACTTGGATGGTTATAACTTCCTGCCACATTTGACGGGACAGGAAAAGAAGTCTCCACGCAATGAGATTTTCTACTTTTCAGACGATGGGGATTTAACAGCCCTGCGTTTTCAAGACTGGAAGTTGGTCTTCATGGAACAACGTGCAACAGGAACTTTGAAATTATGGGCCAACCCCTTCACTCCCCTACGCCTGCCATTAATGTTCAACTTACGTCGTGATCCCTACGAGCGCTCACAGCTCACCTCAAATACTTACTACGATTGGGTAATCGATCACGCATACATGATCGTTCCAGCGCAGGCTTATGTCGGAAACTTTCTTGAAACATTTAAGGAATATCCGCCTCGTCAGAAGGCTGCCAGTTTCAGTCTCGATCAAGTGATGGAAAAATTGAGGCAGGGGTTAGGCAGTAACTAGATCTGGATTTCTTAAAATGGAACGGTGTGGTCGTTTCAGGATCATGCCGTTTTATTTTGTTTATTCAGAGTATATGGAGTACATTCCGATGAACCGATTGGGCATCTTAATATTTGTCTTGATTGCCATTTTGACTTCAGTCGTTCGTGCTAATGACCCCCTGCCGTCCTGGAACACAGGGCCGACGAAGACTGCGCTTATCAATTTTGTAAAGCGTGCTACCACCAAAGGTAATCCAGAGTATGTTTCCCCACCTCAGAGGATTGCAACCTTTGACAATGATGGTACTCTCTGGTCGGAAAAGCCGGTTTACTTTCAGCTTCAATTTGCCATTGACCGTATCAAGGCACTCGCAGCAAAACATCCAGAATGGAAAACAGAGCAACCATTCAAAACAATACTCGAAGAGGAGCAGAAAGCACTTACTTCGCTCAGTGCGAAAGATATGATGATCCTGCTTATGACCACTCATGCTGGTACAACGACAAAGGAATTCAAGAAAACAGTAAGAGCCTGGCTTAAAACGGCGCGGCATCCACGCTTCAATCGGCCTTACACAGAGTTGGTTTTTCAGCCAATGCTTGAACTGTTGGCCTACCTGCGTGCAAACGGTTTCAAAACATACATCGTTTCGGGAGGCGGAATCGAATTTCTGCGCGTCTTCGCGGAAGATGTTTACGGAATCCCGCCCGAACAAGTTATAGGGAGTAGTATTAAAACAAAATTTGAAATCCGCAAAGGTAAGCCTGTGATCGTTCGTTTGTCCGAAATCGATTTTATCGACGACAAAGCAGGCAAACCAGTTGCGATTAATAAGTTCATTGGCCGTCGGCCCATTGCCGCTTTCGGCAACTCAGACGGTGATCTGCAAATGTTGCAGTGGACTACTGCTGGCGATGGAATTCGTTTTGGTTTACTCGTGCATCACACAGATTCCAAACGTGAATGGGCTTACGACCGGCAATCGCATGTCGGGCGTCTGGATGTCGCCTTGAAAGAAGCCAAACAGCGAGGTTGGACCGTGGTGGATATGAAACGAGACTGGAAAGCAATTTATCCATTTCAAAAATAGTTTTCTTCTATAGTTTTAGTTTGTTCTTTTAAATAAGCGACTAATCAAAGACAAAGGTTACGGTTGCTTCGACAAAAACACACGGATCATCCACTTCCTACCGGATACATCAAAGTATCGTTTTCCAGGAACAATCCCGCGTGCACTGCCATTATTGCCTGTTGTCTTGATGTAGTGAAAATAGATGCCTTTGAACTGAGTCGCGTGAGGGTTAAGACCCAATGTTAGTTTTCCCTGATCGAGAAGTTCGGAAATAAGCGGAGGATCGGGAATCACGAGATCAATCCATTTTTTTCGATATCCGAAATCAGAGAATGGAAATGAATGTGACCATTGTGTTTTTGCATCCTTGTCAGCGACTAAGATGTCAAGCATTGTTTTTTTCGGATCGTAGCCGGATCCATAACGACTTGCGTATAAGCGGATTCCTTTCAGACGCAGGCTGTCGAGAGCTACATCTTGGGGAACCAATTCCTCCATATTGATGTCGATTGCAGGCCCAGAACCACCATAGCTCTGTTTGCCAGCAGATGCTCCCGCGACCGAATGAACTTCTATGCATCCAGCGAAAGGATCGGCTGTTGAAGCTGCAGGACGATCGGCCAGACGACGTTCCCCGAGATCCGCAGTTGCTTTAGGGGCAATGAATGGACGGACCATCCAGTTCTGGTTCTTATCGAGTGCGATGAAACCATCATTTGGCAGGCCTGTGAAAGAACTTGTTTTGGAAGGACTGTCATCGAGCCCCAGATAAACACCTTTTGTTCGATGCGGGTTGAACGCGAGCGCGATGTGGAAATCGTCTGGCAATTCAATTGATGGAGTACGCAACGTATACCATTTGAGATCACCTCGCTCAATGGTCGAATAAGGAAATGTCAATTCGGCGATGAGTTTTTGTTTCTCGTCCAGAACATAGACATAAAAGTCAGCCTTCGGAGGTTTAGGAGTGCCGTAGCGTGCCGCGAAAATTTGTACGGCTTCGAGGTATCGCCGTGATGTCGGTCGATCAAATCGAACAGCATGACCAGATGCGGCTATACTACGACGAGACTCTGCGGTTCCATCATCAAGAATCAGCGGCTTTGCCGACTTGGGAATGCTGTGAGTAACGGACTCGGTAACGCGGTTTCCTTTAACTCCAGTGCGAACTTCAGTTAATAAAATTCCTGCACGCAACTTCTTAATTGCGGAAACATCATCCCAAATTCTGAGAGGAACATTAAAGGTCTCTTGCTTTGATTTCGTATCTTCGGATAGTTTTGTTGTTAGCTTGTGACTACCTCGGCCGATGACCTTATTTTCTGAATCAAACGCAATGATCCACATCCGCCAGTCGGCATTCAGTCCGCCGGCATTCTTGAAGGATACTTTACCAGAGAAAAGAGGGTGATCATCGGAATCAGGCTCCTGTTTTGTGAAAATCAGACTGTCACAGTTTATTATTGTATGATCCCCCCGCTTGGCGCTGAGATTTAGTGAAAGTGTTTGATCGCTGGCAAATCCTAATTCGACAGGTGGTGTAATTATCGTATTGGCAGGAAGTTTACGAGGTACTTCGTTAAAACTCAATTCGAAATGATCAATTCGTTTCGTATCCTGGGAACCAAAGTCGAGCCGAACAGGCTGCAATGAAGACCGACTTATTCGACTGATGATAAACCCCGGAGAGCTGACGTCCGAGTGAGCCTTTGCAATGAGAACATCATCTTTGTCAAACAAACGCAAGCCGAGTCTGAAAGTCGCGGCAGGCCAACTGTTGATTCCTCCACGTAATGTGGCAGTTAGTTTATTTGCATCTTTGCGAATTTCAACCGATCCAATACTGACAATATGCGGATATTCTGGTGTGCCGGCAGTGAGTTGTGTCTGAATCGGCACGTTCAAATGAAACTTACCGCTTGTGTGACCATCTATCATTTTCGTGCGTGGGACGAATTCATCCTGCGATTTTCCGGAAGCGATGAGATAACGAATGCGCTCTTCTTTCGTGTCAGGCTTCCAGCCAAGTCGAATCAGTGACCGCGTAGCAGACCGTGTATGACGTTGTAAAGGGTCGTCAAGAATCGATTTAAGGTAGGCGATGGAACGTGGATGATTGATGCGTCCCAGTGCAATGATCGCGCGGTCAACAGCGCGATCTTTCTCTTCAATAGCTAAATAAGCCAACAGAGCATCGAGAGCAGATTCATCGGCAACTTTATAAAGCGAAGAAATGGCAGCACGTCGCGTACCCGGATCAGAAGACTTCAACAGCCGGCACAGCGCTGGATTTGCCTTGCGTCCGAAATAATGAAGATGTTCGGCAGCAGCACGTTGTGTGTATTTGTTACTGTCCTGTGTCATTTCCACTAACATAGGAAAAGCTCGTTTGTCACCTCGTTCTGCGAGTGCAAGTACGGCAGCTGTATGATCTGCATAATTCGTAGTGAGTGACTCCGCCAGGGTTTCAGTTGCCGCATCAGATTCATCATTCAAAAGGGCGGTCACTGTGGCTTTACAAATCACATCGTTTTTGTGTTGAGCCAGTGGTCTCAGAAGAATCGCTCTTTGATCTTCCGCGTGTAGTGCCACATAGCGTATTGCCGCTAAAACGAGTTTTTCATTCGTTTTTCCCAGCGATTCACGGGCCACTGCCAATCCTTTCGACGCACCTGATTTGTGCCGTGCGTGATTAGCACCCAACTTGATATCGTACAATGCCTTTTCGGCAGCTTCACGTAGTCGCCGATCTTCATATGTTCTCAGCTTCTCAATCTGTGGCAGTGCCCGTTGTTCGCCAAACTCTGCCAGCGCGCGGCACAAGCTTGTGAGAATCTTTTCATTCTGTTCATGTTGTAACAGGTTTCGTAACGGTTCGACGGCACGTTCTTCACCAATGGCTGACAAGGCGGAAATTGCTGATACCAAGTTAGGAACATCCGAAAACCGGTCACGATTTGTTGTAGTTGTGATAAGTTTGAGTAAAGGTTCCACAGCTTCGGTTGCCTTCAGCTGTCCCAGTACCTGAATTGTTCGTGTATGCTTTTCATTTGGATTCTCGAGTAGCTTCAATAATCGAGGTATCAGACGGCGTTCATTCATGTTGGCTAGTACATAAACGAGATTGAATCCGGAGACCCCCTCTGGTGGAAGCTGGGAAAACAATGCGTCACGAATGCGTACATTATCAAATCTGGCAACTTCGCGGATGGAATGAGCGCTAAGCTCCGGATGCTCACGTAGCGCTTTGGCCACAGGTTCAATTGCGCGTTCATCTTTGATCATTGCGAGACTATGAATAATAGCACTGATTTCAAAACGGTCCTTCGTGTTCCTTAATGCGTCAATCAATGGTTGTACGGCACTGTCATCTTGCAGATCACCTAACATATATGCTGCTGTCGTTCGCGTAGGCCCATCTGAGTCTTTCAGCATTTTGATCAAGTTTGGAACCAGCGTTGATTCTGCTTGCTCGCGCAATGCGTTTAATGCTGTTCGACGAATGAACGGGTCAGAATCATTCAGCAATCGCAATAGTCGACTACGTTCGCTTTCACTGGCCGCCGGCTTTGATTTTTCGGATTCCGTCGGAGCAGTATCTCCAGTGGCCACGAGACCAGCAATCGCAATGACCACAACAGAGACGGCAATCAAGGGGTTTCCAGCTAACAGTGGCTGAGGTGTTGTGGAGCGACCAAAAATACGATCGATGCGTTTTTTAAGCCCCGAAACGCGTTTTAATGCAGCGCCGAGAATCGTCGGTGGGACTGACTTTGTATGTTGAACGTGTTCTGCAGCTAAAACCAGCGCATTGGCATAGTCAACAGCGTCTACTTCATTCAACTGCAAAACAGCATCGTCGCAACAGTATTCACGTTCGGCTCTGATATTCCGCGAAATCACCCAGATCGCAGGATTGTAAAAACAAACCAATTCAGTGATGAGTTGAATTAAATTCACTAATGGATCACGCCGTTTCAGGTGCATTAATTCATGTAGCAATATCGCTGTGAGTTGTGCAGAAGTAAGTCCCGTTGTCATTGTCAATGGTAGCAGAATCATCGGTCGTGCAAAGCCAACGACCGCAGGAACCATAATCTCAGAGGACCAGGCAATTGCTGGTATCATGCTCAATTGCAGTCGTTCGGTGGTCTGGTGGTATATTTGTAACACACGGGGGTCATCAATCGTCGATGAAAGCCGTCTCAATGTTCGTCCTCGATTCAGTAAAACGATGAGTCGACCGCACATGACAATCATGCCCGATAGCCAGCCGGCAATCAGCCATTCGGCCCAAGTGATTTTCATTCCGACTGAGAGTTCTGCTGGAGGCCGTTCGATGGCATTTGTCGGTGCGAGAATGCTCTCAGACCGATATTCTGGAACAGGTAATCTGTCTTCCACTTCTGGTGTTGGTAGTACTGCATTAATCGTGTGACTACGTTGTTCCGTAAGAGATACCGTGTTGGATCCTGAATCAGCTCTGCCAGGTAGCAGACAGAACGTGGCAGGTAACGATGTGACAAGGACCAGCAATGCAGTCAACCAGACAGCATAGCGGATATTAGAAGTTTGCACGAAGAATCGACACACGCTCCATGCAATCACTGTAGCGAGCGCACCGATCCAGAGTGAATGTACGAGAGTCTGTACTAAACGAACTGCGAGTACGTGTTCAATCATGAATCCCGTTCCTTAGCTTTGCGATCTAATTCGCGACGAAGTTGGGTAAGCTCTTCGGTGTCCAGATCAGATGTATCGAGCAGTTGCAGAATGGCGTCCATGGTGGAACCAGCAAACGCGCGATCGACAAGATCGCTCAGCATTCCACGTACAGTTGCGTTACGGCGAATTCGTGCAGTGTAGAGATATCCGCTACCGTTCGATTGCAGACGACGCCGTAAGTAGCCTTTGTCTGTCATGATTCCCATGACTGTCATCACCGAGTTATGGGCCAATTCTCGGAAAGGCTCTAGCTGCTCGCGCACATGTCGTACGGTAGATGGACCATCGCGCCAGAGAATTTTGATAATCTCCAGTTCCAGTTCTGTCGGTTGTTTAGAGGTCGGGCGTGGCATCAATTTAATCCTCACTAATTATTTAGTGCAGTTTGCGTGTCGTTTTTTCATTTGTCAATACCAAACTAATTAATTAGTGACAAAAGTGAATCGCTCTTACCTTCATTGATGGTTTGGTGACCCCTTCTAAAATGCGATACATCCTTTTTCTAAAGGACTTATGATTCCAAAAACTGTATCGAGTGTCACAAACTTGTAAATGCTTCCAAATAATACTGCACATTATTCGTGTTGACTCCGTTATGCCTTTATCGAAACTGCGCGATCTGCGTCGCGCGCGCGTGGGAGTTGTTTTTGCCAGTGAATGTCTCTGCTCCTGTCGATGCTATCACTATAAAACCCCCCTGAAATGGAACGTTTTTTATCAAAATCTCAAATGACCTCCTCAAAAAAGTACTCTATCGACTCATCTTCGAATCAGGTTCGATTCACAACAGCTTGACTTCAGCTCACTTCGGTTCACATTCACGCCAACTATTCCAATTGACTGCTCTGTGCCAATTTGCATGATCTTTCATTAGCGGTAACACCAATGCTTTAGAAAAATGCCAATCAGCCATCTGGTAAGAAATAGGCTCCTCACCAGCACTGAAAGAAACAGTTACAAACCGATTATTTATTCAAATCGACTGCAAAATCAGAACACACCTTCATGCTACCCGATATCACTCGGGCGCTAGAGATGAAGATTCATCACCCTGCTTATATCACCAGTTCCTGAAGGGAGCGTTTCGCAATTTTATCACCAAAGTGCATCATTGAAACTTTTCCCTTGACATTCTAGGGGAAGGCTGACATACTCTTCCCTAGATATTCTTGGGGAGTCTAAATATGGCGAAAAAGCAAAAAGCAGATTTACTGCAAGGCACATTGGATATGCTGATCCTGAAAAGTCTGCTGGAAGGGCCGCGGCATGGGTATGGTGTGGCCAAGTGGATTCAGGTGACGACCAAAGACGCTTTAAAAATTGAAGAAGGCTCACTTTATCCCGCTCTGCATCGCATGCAGAAACGGGGGTGGGTGAAATCGGAATGGGGTGTATCAGAAAGTAATCGTCGGGCGAAATATTATCAACTGACCTCCGATGGCCGTGCGCAGCTCACAACAGAAGTAAAAGCATGGTCGCATTTAGTTGCTGCGATCAGTCTGGTTTTGAATTCAAATTTGGCGGAGGCCTGAAATGATTCGAAACGGGATTCGCACACTCATGGCTTACCTGCACTTGCCACCCATCGTGCATACGGTTCGAGAACTGGATGAGACACGTCAGGAAATCGAATTTCATCTCTCGGCCAGCGCGCAAGACAATCTTGATTCAGGAATGGATAGCCAGAAATCAGAGCAAGCGGCCCTACAGCGGTTTGGCGATGTCAATACCGTGGTCGAAGAATGTTGTAACGTCTCCTTTTCAAAACACATCTTCTGGCACCGTATCCATCAGACACTCACGTTGATACTCATCTGTGTTGTGGGTTCACTATGGTTTTACACTCGTAACAAACCAGCGGAGAAAACCGATCTTTCTGCGATGGCCGCATCCGGTTATTCACTGGCAGAGACCAGCGGCGATCTCAGAGGAACTGTGGTAAACAGTCAAGGGAAACCAGTGAATGCAGCGCATGTATTAGCGGTGGTCAAGACATGGCCAAACCATGGATTCAGGCAAAATTCCTATACGGCGACAACACGGGCAGATGGTACATTTTTGATTGAAGACGTTTATCCGCCAGAGCAGGACTACGAAGTTCAGATCGCCACTCTTGCGGACAATCATTTGCTCCAGTCGGAATATATTTCGATGCGAAAAGGTATTCTTGAACCATTTCGCTTTCAGTTAAGTGAAACGTCGCCTTTCGTATTACGATTTGAGACCAGCGATGGCAAACCGATCGCGGGAGTGAGTGCATTTCCCTTTGAACGCGTCGAACATGATGGACACGAACATTGTGTCTATTTCAGCAGTGCTCAACCTGTTGTTCGCCAGTCGAGTGCGACGGGAAAAATTTCCATGCCTCACTTTCGACCAGGTGAGCAAATTACAGTTTACGTTCGATTTCCTGAGAGCGATTGGCAGACACGTCGTTTGACTGTACCAGACCGTGCACAGGAATTCGTGCTGACACCCATTTCGAACGATTACCTCGACGGCGGATAACATTGAATTTTTATGGATGATGACTTACTGCGTAAAAGGTACGCGCACACCAACTGAGAATTTGAAAGGAACGGGTCATGAATCACCTGATACGATATGCAATCACGTTAACAACGCTGGCTCTGATATCGACGGAAACTGCTTACACTCAAAATCCGAATGTTTTGCTGGATGACAGTTTTGAGGAAGGGAAGACAGCCCCCGATGGTTGGCAGCGCGGTGCCAAAATATCTGGAGTGCGGTATGTGTATGATAAGGGGCGTGGAAAAACAGGAAAGCGCAGTCTGTCTTTGCAGAAATCTGCCCGGCGTTATTTTCCCATCGCACAATGGTATCGAATACTGCCTTATTCCGGTAAGCATACGTCTCTGAAAGTTTCCGGTCAGGTTCGCGCGCAACAGGCTACCAAAGCGATTCTGGATGTTCAGTTTTTGGACGAAAATGGAAACCAGATCGGTCACAAATGGGCGAGCTACATTGGTGCAAAAAAAGCCGGCGATGCTCCCGTAAGCCATGACTGGAAGGAATATTCCGGTGAGGTGTCTATTCCTGCGAAAACCAGACAGATCGTAGTGGCACTCCAAATTTATGGTCCCGGTAAGGTTTGGTTTGATGATATCGAAGCAACATTTGTGGATTCAATGGCAGCCACAACTGACAAGAAAGACAAAGAGAAAGAGAATGAGATAGAAGTTAAAGTCGGAAAAGCAACGGGGCGTTACCTATTGGTTCCTTCTAAAACAAAACAGACTTCAAGTAGGGGGCATGCTTTGCTGATTGTACTGCCTGGCGGCAATGGCTCAGCGGACTTTCACCCATTTGTCAAACGTATCCACGAACATGCACTCAGCAAAGATTTCATTTTGGCTCAGCTGATTGCGAGGCAATGGACAAAATATCAAAGAGTTGTCTGGCCCACCGAAGACAGTAAAACGAGCGTTGTAAAATACACCACTGAAGAACTGGTGGCAGCTGTGATAGAAGATATCAGTAAAAAACAGAAAATTGATGCCAGCCAAATCTATCTCCTGGCCTGGTCATCCGGGGGGCCTGCAGCTTATGCCACTTTATTGCAGAAAAAGACACAAGTTAGTGGCGCACTTATCGCGATGTCTGTCTTCAAACCAAAGCAACTCCCAGAGGTTACCAACGCAAAGAATCGTAGTATCTATCTGTTACACTCACAACAGGATCTCATCTGTCCCTACTGGATGGCCAAATCTGCGCATGATACATTCACTAATGCTGGAGTAAGAACAAACCTGGTTGACTATCCGGGCGGCCATGGCTGGAAAGGAAACGTCTACGGTAATATTCGCAAGGGCATCGATTGGTTGCAGAATACCAAGTGATTCGATGGGCAATCGCATTGGTATTCACGAGGATTTCATCCATCCTGTCGATAAACTTGTTGTTCTTATCGACCTTGTGATTCTTTTCTGCGAACTGTTTTGACCAAAACAGAGCTACTGTAAAACTCCCGCGAGACATTGGACAATTGGCTGATTCGAATTGGTTTTTGAGGTCGCATCCTATCCGTAGAATCTGATACATTATGTCCGATGGACAGACTTAAGAACCAAGATCCTTTTACGGAGAGAAGGAACGATGCGAATCTTAATTGTGGGAGCTGGCATTGGTGGGATGACCCTTGCCGCCCTGCTCAAACAGCGTGGTATTAAACCCACGCTCATCGAACGCGCCCCTAACTTCGACCATGCAGGCTATATGCTTGGCCTTTGGCCCCTGGGCTATCGCGTGTTGCATGGTCTCTCTCTCTATGAGCAGTTTGCCGCCGAGTGTATTGAGTGTAAACATTACGAAGTCCGCGATAACCACGGTGAAATTGTTAAGAACTGGTCTATGGGTTCGATTAGCAATCGATTCGGTGCGAACTTAAGTTGCACGCGACCACAACTCATCAAACTTCTGCACGCTGGTCTTGGAGATACCGACCTGCGATTCAATACGTCTTTTGAATCTCTCCAGCAAGAAGGAGAAGAGGTCGAAGTCACACTCAGTGATGGATCGAGTGAAACCTTTGACCTCGTTGTGGGGGCTGACGGACTCCATTCGAAAGTTCGCACTTTGGTGTTCGGTGAACAGCCCTATTATCACACCGATTGGGGTGGCTGGGTCTGGTGGGTCGATCTTAATTCGGTTCCACAGGAAACGTTTGTCGAACACTGGGGTGCGGGTCGCTTCTTTGGTGTGTACCCGACACGTGATGGAGCGGGCGTTTATGCCGGCGCGCCTGTGATGGGTGAATTTGATCAGCAGGGCGCGGGCCGACGCGAACGTATTTGCGAACAGTTTGCGGGCATGGGCGAAATTGTTGACACTTGTCTGGCGGCGATGCCCGACGACGATGAAAGTCTGTTCTTCTGGAAACTTTCGGACGTTCGCTCGAAAGAATGGGCACACGGTCGGGTGGTTCTGTTGGGTGATGCCGCCGCTGGTTTTCTACCCACAGCGGGCATTGGTGCATCGATGGCGATGGAGTCCGCCGCTGTCCTGGCTGACGAATTGTCACGCACTAACACCCGGTTCCTCGAACACGCTCTCTCCCTCTACGTCAAACGTCGTAAACACCGGGTTGAAAGCACACAAAACGACTCTCGTCATCTGGCCAAAATGATGTTTATCAAGTCCGCCACTGTCGCCCACATCCGCGACGTCGCCACGAAATTTTATTCACTCGAACAACTCGCTGGTTCGATTGCCAAAGCCTTTGATGAACCAATTTGAGTTTATTGAATTTAAAAAAAGCGTTCTAAGAATTATAAGAACGTAACGAAAATCAATATCCCCGATTCGTGCGATTGTTATTTTCAGTTTTCGCTTTCTGAATCGCCGTTCGTTGTTCCTCGTTATAGAAATCGACGGTCAGCGGTTTCCGTTTCTGTCCAGAGAGTGTTTCCAGCAACCTAAGCAGCGTTTCGACAATCTGGGGCTCGGCGTTTGTTTCCAGACCAGCTGTGCGGGCGGGCCAGGTGGTGTAACCACCCAGGTAGTGTTGTTCGTGTGGGGGAATGTAGCCGGCGGCTCCGTTGGCCAGACCCATGTTGAACGTGACTTGGAACGGACTTTGTGCTTTCAGCTTCAAGCCGGTGATGCCGTAGACTTCGTTGGGGATCGCGGTGATCGCTAAATCGCCGATACGAACTGCTTGCAGTACTACTTCTTCGTGTGGATGCTCTTTAAACCAGGCAACCTGTTCGGCGTAAACTTCCGGAAGATTCTTAGGACGCCGCTTGCCCCGTTTGGTATTGAGTTCTTTCGCCCAGGCGATGCGTTTCCGGTTCGGCATTCGAAGTTTCAGTAACAGTGTTGTTTCAGCCATTGCTAATTTTGGATTTCCAGTTTCGTATTGCATTTTCTGATAAGCGCCAAAAGCGATGTCAGCCAGTTCGTTGCTATATTTGGTGATGTTATAGTCGGTCCTCCGCGGTTGGGAGTAGTCCATCCATTGCAGGTCGCCGGACGTTCCCTGCGACATCGCAGCCACAAACGGTGTCTGAGAGGAGCTGGCAGCTGCGATTTTGTTTTCCATGAGCTTGCTGAATTTTCCATAGTAATCAGCGGAAAATCCGCCTCCGGTGCCAAAGTAATGCATCGAATAGTTGGCGATCAAACCAAGGGGGCGTTTACCATCCGCTGACTGAATACTTAGCAGTGTGAGGCCCGTATCAGCCGGTCCCGCAGGGCCGCTATAGTCGGGATTTTGATAGCCGGGGTGCATCATCGCGCGTACTGTTGTTTCCCCAAATGGATCGGCCGCGTATTGATCAGGCTGCTTCAACCAGCGGCGGCAGTGAGTATGTTTCGGTGCATCGACGACCGTGAAGCCGACCCGCGCCGGTTCGAGATTTGCATGCGCCTGCGCAATTCCTTCGGCCAGTTTGGGAGGCAGAAAGCGTTCATAGTTGGGGTCGCTCCGTGTGCCCAGGCACAAGTTCATCACGCTGGGGGCAGTATGAGTGTGCGTGGATGCGATCAGAATGCGATCGACGGGGATTCCCGTCTCTTTACTGGCGAGAACCTTTGCCCGATAGCAGATGTCTCGGGGGATCATGCACGAATCGACGACTGCAATGGCAACCGTTGTATCTTCCGATTTCAATACGAAACACCGCGCATGTAGCCGGTCAAGAATTTTGTTCTGACTCCGTTCGAGAAAACCACCGTTCTGAATGGCAGGCAGTTTGGGGGGAGAGACATCGATTGCATACGCACCCGCGGAAAGCCCACAGTCTCCGCGTGTCGGCACGATCCACAGAAACAACACAAGCACAATAAAGACAGATTTCGTAAGTCGTAAGCCGTTCACCGTGTTGTGCACTCCCAAACTTTCAGTGTCGTTTCCGTGAATTGTCACATGAGCCCCCTGCCCTTTATTTTGCTTTCTGTTCCCGCAGCAGCTTTGCCAGATATTCTGTGGTTTCATCGGCAATCACATTGTACCCTGCCAGATTCGGATGTCGATCTCGGTACCAACCCGGCAGGTGCCCCAGAATGGGATCGAGTTCATTGCTCATCACCTGCACTCTATCTCGATAGACAAACGGTTTCACGAGTGCATGATATTTTTCGGGTACTTTCTCCAATGGATATCGTCGGTAGTTGAGCATGTTCGGCCCCTTTTTCAACTCGGCCGCATAGCGGGGATAGATATCAAATACGTCGAGCTTCTCTTTCTTGGCGACATCAAATACCAGGTCATTAATCTCTTTGCTGGCTTGCTCATTCGAAAAGGGAATCACAGTCATGGGGATCAACTGTGCGTTGGGATGGTCTTTTCTGAGACGCGCTAGCAGCTCATGAAAGTCTTTAGGGAAATTTTCAGTGAATTTTTTTCGCCTTGCGCGATCGTTGATGCCATAGCGAATGAAAATATAATCCAGTCCGGGCAACTTAGCTGCATCGCGATCATAGCGTCCCGAATCGAACAGCCGGCGGATGTATTCGCCACTCAAGCTGGAATTGATCACATGACACGCAGGCAAATCTCCTTCCGCAGCCAGCAACTGTTCGATCACCTGCTCCAGATGCGGCCCTTTGGGTTTCAACAGTCGCGGAATACTGCCTTCCGTAGTGCTGTCGCCCAGTAAAAGTATCTGTATTTTCCCCTCATGCTCGGCTTGAGCAACTGAGGGTGGCAGAATTGCTACCATACTCAAAACAAGGAAGGAAAAAACGGTTTTCATTAACGGGCATCGGTGCGAGTTCATCTAGTTAGTCCTGTTTGGAGGAAGAAATCAGCGGAGGGTTTTTCATTGTGGAGTATTCCTTTCATTATGCTTCACCGGTAGACCGAATTCAATTTCAATACTGATTCGAAATGAAAGCGAACTGTATTTCTCAGACTTTTTCGGTATCCTGAATAGGGGCTCTCATCTGAAAAGAACATGCGACCACGGCAGGTACTATAGTGCAAATCGGAATTTTATCAGACACACATAATCACCTGCCACGAACTGAGCAGGCTGTTACCATTTTGCTGGACGCTGGTGCTGAGGCACTCTTTCATTGTGGTGATCTGGCGAGTCCTGAAATTGTCACCGCCTGTTCGGTATTGCCTTTCTATTTCACATTCGGAAATCACGATTCCGATATGGTGCCTGTGCTCGAGCAGGCTGCCCGAGAAGAAGGAGCACATTGTCTGCGGTGGGGCGGCGAAGTTATGCTGGCCGGGAAACGGATCGCCCTCGTACATGGCCACATCACAAAAGATTTGCGGCCTCTGCTGGAAGCGGAACCAGACTATTTGCTAACCGGCCATTCGCACAAAACTCATGATTTTCAGGTAGGCTCCACACGACGCATCAACCCCGGTGCCCTGTTCCGCGCCAGCGAGTTTTCAGTTGCCCTGCTCGATCTTACGACCGACGATTTGCAGTTCATACGGGTAAACAATTAATAACCCTCACCCACGAGGCACTCCCAGGCAAATTCGAAACCCGTCACGCGAGTCGGAGTAGCTGGGGCTCTGGAGACCGAGACGGACGGCACAGCGGGCATTCCCGGGGACGTCGAAATAGTTGCCTCCGCGACAGACAGGACGCGGATTCTCTTTGACAAAATAGAGATCTTCATGTCCTCCTTTTGGATCGAAGTGATCCAGGACAATTTCCCACACGCCGCCACACATGTCCGCCAGGCCGAAGCCGTTGCGGCCTTTTTCTCCATAGTGATCGACGGGCGAGACAAACGCGAAGCCATCACTCCAGGGTGCATTTGCCAGTGGCCAGATTTTGTTGCGTCCGGGTAGAAAGTCGACAGCCGAAATGTTGAATCGCCCTTCTCCCTCTCTGAGATCATTGCCCCACCAGAAGTAGGTGCTTTCACGGCCGCCCCTGCAGGCATACGCCCACTCGGCTTCTGTAGGAAGGCGGTATTCCAGTCCTTTCGGTAGTCGCCCTGCCTTGCGTTCGCGTTCTGTAAGCCATTGGCAAAACGCGCGGCCGTCGTTCCAGCTTACACAGACCACTGGATAACAGTCCCGCAACGGAAATCCGAAATTCGGATCGCGCCAACTCTTACCCTTCATCGAAATCCAGGGGTGAGGTGGAGCCTTGGCGGTAACCTTCCAATTGGGATCAAAGACTTGTGTCTTGCCGCCCGGTTTTTCCGCATCACTGACGTAACCACTCTCTTCTATAAACCGTTTGAACTGTCCCACGCTGACTTCCGTGCGGCCCATCCAGAACCCGTCTTTTACCCGCATCGGTCGTGGTTGCTCTCCTTCGTACGACTCACGCACGGTTCCCGGTGTGGCCCCTCCTTCGATGCCTGTCGCCCAGGCTTTCTCTTCCGGTGTACTTCCCATTTTGAATTTTCCTGGCGGAATGAAAACCACTTCCAGCGAGACATTGCCGCCCAAATCGATTTGCTTCGCCGCCCCCTGCTCTGGAGGCTCAGCGGCCACTACGAGAGCGGTGCCGCAAATCCCAGTTAGAACTGTCATGCATAGGAGGGACAATGAAAACAGGCAAACGACATTTAAGATCCTCATGGGATGTTTCCTTTCAAGAGAAGACTCAGTATCGCAAGGCAGAACGAGTGGCCCCTGCCTATGTCAGCAATATGGCATACCCGGGGAGCTTGTTAAGGCTTTACTATAGTCTAAGATTCTTTTAGGAATTTCGATACCACTGGCACCAAATTGGGGCTATTTGTGCATGTGATCCTGGGCATCGATCATCATTTTTTGATGAGAGCTTCCATTTCGCGATAGCGGCTTTGTAATTCGGCGTTGCCGAGTTCAGGATAGAGCAGCATCGTCACGCCCAGCAGTTTTTTGGCCTCTGCTTCATCACCCGATTTAAAAGAAGTTTGAATAATGTGTAAACGCGTTTCCAGCCAGGGAAGGCTTCCGGCTTTTTCTGTCTGTTCGATCTGACGCCACTTTTGTCTTGATTGCCGCAGGCATTCTTTGGTTCCACATTTTTCCAACAGCAGCGCCACCTGTTTAACGAGACTTCGATCATTGGGAGACTGTTTTAAAAGTGCCTGATAATATTCGAGTGCTCTGATAGGTTGATCAATTGCCAGGTAGGCTTCTGCCAGACAAAGATCTAACTGTCTTATTTGATGTGGTTTCAGTTCGTCTCGCCGGCTTGCGAGCTTTTCCGCTGATTTTAACTGTAAGAGACCTAACTCTCTGCGGACTTGCGGTGTCAGTTCCAAATTGATTTGGGAAACTCCGTTCAGAACAGAAAGCAGTTCGTCGGTCCCCGCCGTTTCCAGATTTTCAACCAATGAACGTGCTTCTGATGGGTTTCCCTGTCCAGCTAACGCAATGATTTGCAGTCTCAGCGCCTGATTGGAAATGCGATTCCAATGTTGGATTTCCCGTGTTGTTTGTGAAACACTTGAATCTGATTGCTCATTGTTTCTTTTTAATTGAGCCACAATGTTGGATGAAGTGTGAACGATCAATTCCAGCAGTCGATTTGCTTTTCGATAGAGGGGAGGCGTATCATTCAAATAGATGCGAGTTAGCTGCAGGGCAATGTCTGCCTGAATTTGTAGTTTTGCTTGATTGCTTTCGTTAGGGAAATGGGCAAGCATTTTCTCCAATACGTCAATCGCTTCTTGTCGCCATGCCTGTGTTGGTTTATTCAACGAAGAAAGGCGTAATAAAATATTTTCATAACAGCGCGCTATTCCAAGTTGTGCATCAAGTAATCTTGGATGATTTTCTGGAACTTCGGAATACAGGATAAGCGCTTTTGAATATTGCAGCCGCGATTCTTCCAGTCGTGCCAGCATCCACCCTGCTTCATAAAAGCTTGTACCATTGGGGAAACGTTTTCGATGGGCTTCCAGGGCGGCCGTATATGCCAGTCGCCGTGATTTCGTCCGACTCTGAGTGTAGAGTTGTCCCAGACACCATGCCGCCAGCAGGCTGGCGTCGGCTGCTTTGGGGACAGAATCGTATCGTTGTACCAGCGATTGAAAATGCGCGGCCGCTTTCTTGTATTGCTTATCCTTTAACTGGAGCGAAGCACTGGTGAATCCAAGTTCGAATGCCAGATCTGTATTTCCCTGTTCGGCTGCTTGTTTTGCCGTTTCGTTGTAAGCCTCGATGGCTTCTTCTGTTTTTCCCTGTGAATAAAATAATTGCGCTTGTTTCAAACTTTGGGAAATACTGCTGCCGTATTGGTCTAGTTGCTGCTGCTGGTTAACCAGCATGCGCGCACGCTGTGCCCAATAACCGGGTTGGGACGTCCAAAGATGCTGAGTTCGTGTTTCAATTTGTTGCCAGATTTCTGCTTCCAGAGCTTCCTGCTTTTTATCTAACGCAATTTTTCTGAGCTGGATCAGCGCTTCGATTTCCAGGTAACCTAATTCGCTTGAAGTTCCATTGTTTTCCTGTCGATAGTTGATGATCTGTGTTGCTGCAAGCTGTGCTTTGTTTTCAGCCAGTAAAATTCGCATCGATTCTACAAAGAGGGGTTCTTTGAGATAGGCAGGTGGTTTTTCTTTGATTAGCCTTTGAATGGCTCGCACAGCAGCGCCTAAATCTCCAGCAATTCGCTTACATTGAATTAATGCGAGTCTGCTCATCCAGGTAATTTGTAGAGTGGAAGCACGTTGTGACAGAGGTGTCAGCCATTTTTTTGCGGCGTCGAGATTCACGGTTTTTTGATTGACCTGATGATCGTACAAATCGGCAAGTTTCATTTTTGTTTGTGCGATCAGCAGTTGAAAATCCATCAAGGAGTCTCGAAGGAGAGCAGTCCCGAGTAATGTAAAATCTTTGTGTGTGCCTGATCTTTTTAAAAGTTGATTTAACTGTTTTTCGGACTGTGTTAATTCTGAAGCTGCATTTGTCAGCTTCGAAATCGTTTTTTGCTTGAGTGCTTCATTATGCGGAACTGCTTTTACTTGCCAATAGAGAATGTCTGCTTTTTGAGCCGAGATTCGGGAACGCTCGGCATTGAAGATCGGAGCATCAGTCCAATTGGGATGCGCTTTTAATATTTGCGTGATTGCGTTGTTTGCACGTTTCCAGAGTTCAGTTTGCTCAGCATCCTCGGCAACCATGGCATGTGCTGATAAAGTCCTCACCAGTTCCAATGTGTAGCGGGCACGATCAGACTCGGAAAGACGAGGTTGCGCAAGACGATTGAGACAATATCCTTCGGCAATGCCAAAGAGATGTCGTTGACGTAAGCCTTCAAAGTATGCGGTTGTATGATCTTCCCCAAAGCCAACATTGCAAAAAGTAATCAGCAGCATTACAAGGGAGGGGGGGAGCCATCTTGGAGACGCCGTCAGACCCCGGGGTGATTCTGATGTGATTCCCGATTGTTTTTGTCGATGGTGCATAGGCAAATCAAGTGGACAAAGCTTGCAGAGATCAATGTAGCTGTCATTCAATGTAGACAATAAATATCTATAATCATACGCATCACAGACCTTGATTTGTGGGTCTTTTTTACAGGACCGAAATCCATATCTATTCCGCCTCAGATGCTTTCATTGTGCGTGGCTGCTCTGTCAACTCTGGTAGAGATACCAGGTCAGCTCCCGCATTTGTGCGATCAATGGCGGTAATTGTGGGGCTGCCGTCTGTCGGCTGGTTAAACTGAAGCTGACCAGCCTGGATTTCAGAGCAGGGAGTATCTACCAGTTTTTGCCGATCGACAATCCAAGGGATCTTCATTTGATAGCTGCTGATATCTGAAGAAAGTCCCCAGATATCTTTCCAGTCGAGCGCATCGAGTGAAAGTGCGCCCGTTGTCCCCTGTTGCGATTGAATCGTCCAGAAAGTTTCGAAACGATCGTAATAGTTGTTAGAGCCTCGCCACGTTAATAGTTTCTGCCGAAAATCATTTTCGTTTGTATTTCCTTTCATCATCACAAAAGGAGTATCAGATTTTGAGAAAAAGATATTGTTGCGGGCTGAGACATGGAGTGGAATCAATTCGCGAGGTATGGTTCCACTGTCCATCACAGAAAGACCTTTTCCCAGCAGAAACGTACAATGATTTAATACTAATTCTAAGTGGTCGCCCTCTTCTGGTTTGTTATTACAACCGACGAGGTCTATCAATGATTGTGCAATCATCAATGCAGAATTGGTAAGTTCCAAACGCGTAGGGGCCGTTTCTCGAATCGAAAAAGCGTTCCCATCACAGCGTAGAATTGAGTTCACAATTTCCACGAATGTAGATTCCTTCACGGGGCGTTTCCCCATCATAGAATCGTCATTCAAACCCTGATTGATGGGTTCATTCATTTCAAAGAGTGATACTTGTTGATCTGTCGTATTGGAACAGGTCACAGTCACCTGGTGTAATCTAACATCATGCGCATTTTTTAGAGAAAAGATAGCCCAGGAATCTGAGTCAAGATTTTTCACATTGACAATAATTCCCAACTCAAATAGTTCCAGCGATCCATTAGCCACTTGAATCATATGAGTTTCAAAACCTTCCGCCGGTTTTTCGATGGCTTCAAATAGTAAAATGGGTTTGCGATCTTTAGCCGCTCGAATTCGAACGCGTTTATTATTGATGTGAATGGGCGCTTCTTTACGGATACCTGTAAAACCAAGTTCAATAATGCTTCCATCATCGGCGGCTGCACATGCAGCGTTTAGAGTTTTGAAATCCTGGCCTGGTGTTCCATCTGGTTTAATTATGGTAATCGCCGGTATTTCAATCTTACGGAATTCGCCATTACCATTCTGGGGAAATGGTTCTGGTACCGTTTCCATTTTTTTATCGGATTGAGGAGCCAGAGGAATCCGTGAGTCGGTTTTCGCAACACGGTTAGACATTGCTAATTCTGTCTCAGCATCATTTTTTAGAAGGACTTTATTTTTTTCAGAGTCTTCGACATCAACTAAAGAGTTAATTGGTTTTTTAGAAGACAGCAATGGTATTTGGAACAGTTTTTTGAGCTCGTCTAGATTTTCATCTGAGTTTGTTAAGTTCGGTTCATCCGAGTTACTCAAGAGAGAAGAGGGGGTTACAGAACCCACAGGTTCCATAGATGTTTTTTCATTCAAAGAATCTGGAGTGTTGGTAGAGGCTATGGCTTTTGTACTTGTCTGTCCATTCGAGTTGACTTTATCAGGTTCAGCCAAAGGAGTTTTTACGTCAGGAGTGGTATTTTCAGTACCGGTTACATTCTGTTTAACCGGGGGGACTGTGTTTTGATCAGCGTTTTGTGTCACCTTCACCGAAGAAGGGTCAAACGTCGGGTACAGTTCCAGTAGAACAACAACAACTAATAAAACAGCAACAGTCGTAATCCAGCCAACATGCTTTTCGAGAAACCCAATGCGTGTATTGCTAGGCGAAGTCCAAACTAATCCTTCCGGGTTCACTCCACGCAAATCAAGCTGGTTGGCAATTTGCATTAAGTGATACATGACTTCTTCGGGAGTCTGATATCGGTCACCAGGATCGCTGGCCATCATCTTCTGAACAACCAACGAAAGCTCACGTGGTAGTTGTTTATTGATTGCTGCCGGATCAGGTACCTTTTTTCCAGAATGATCTAATAGTTTTTGTAGAACCGTTCCCTCTCCGTAGGGAGGTTCGCCTGTTAACATGTGGTATAGCGTGCAACCCAGAGAATAGATGTCACTACGAACATCCACATTTCGTGGATCTTTTGCCTGTTCCGGTGAAATGTAGTCGAATGTTCCCAATGTGGTTCCGGCACTGGTAAGGTCTGCGGAAGCATTATCACTTTCTTTTCGCGCCAGTCCAAGATCTACCAGCTTTGCTCTACCACCAGGAGTAATAATGATATTCGAAGGTTTGATATCACGGTGAACCACACCTGCTTTATTCGTATGTTTCAGGGCCGATGCCACTTGCAGGGCATAGTTTACTGCTTCCGCTGATGGCAGAATACCCCGTGACTGAATAATCTCTCTTACATTCGTGCCTTTAACATATTCAAAGGCGATGAAGTTTAATCCCTGATCTTCTCCAATATAAAATACACGTGAGATATTTTCATGATCTAAACGCGCTGCTGATTTAGCCTCGTTTTGAAAGCGTTTGACCGATCCTGGATCCTTCGATTGACCCGGACTGAGTACCTTCAAAGCAACGACCCGGTCCAGCCGTGTATCGATCGCACGAAAAACAGCTCCCATGCCTCCACGACCGATACGCTCCCGAATGATGAAATGTTCTAATTTCATTCCTGAAGGATTTGGAGTTTCCGTTTGTCCGTCGGTATCAGCATTGATGGGTGGGAATAATCGATTCCAAACTGAGGAGCGCGCAAAGTTCTGCTGTGCGTCACTTTTGTCTTGGTTAGCCGTATGGCTCAGAGTCTGATCGAGTGGACTGATAATCGTCTCAGGCCCGTCCGTTTCAGGAGCAGGGCGCGCAAAAAATTCAGGCAATGATTCCTGATTTGTAATTGTGCGCTCAGATTTTGACTCGGAACTCATGATTAAAAGTTCACTTTAAAAAGCTTTGATGCGATGTGTGAAATGATATCGAACTTCAATTTGTGCTAGCAACAGCTTAATCCGAATTCACGTCGATTGTTCGGAACAAATCTGAGATACATACGTATAATATGATCTTTGAAATACTCTCGATGAGCACATTACCAAGATTAAAAATACTTAAAGCTTTAATTCATATGAACTTAGCGGTCTAGAATGTCGTCAGAAGTCATTCTGTCAGAATTTGAAAAAAGAAGGGAGTTATGATAACCGAAAAGTATTTAATCTTTATAAACAATATCTACTTATATAATACGCGCTATAGAGCCGAGACGTTCGGAGAAAAGTTCGAATTCCATGAATTTCACCGAATTTTATGACTCAGCACGATAGTGGATGCCTTTGGAGATGATTGGTGTTTCTGGTCGATAAGTGAACCCAGTGCAATTGCAGGAAAAATTGCTCGAGTCGTAAGCTGTTTAAAGATCAGAAACGGAAACAGATCATCTACTTTAAAATTCGATAATCTTCGTTTCGTATTCTTTTTTGAGGCCAACTTGATCAATTTTCAGACCAAAGTTTTCTCCGATCTTTACGGCCTCGCCCTGACAATAGATCTCATTGTTAATGTATAAGTCCAAAGGATCTTCGCAGGCTTTATCAAAAGTAATGAGTGAGCCGGGACAGATCGAGAGGAGTTGGCTCATCTCTATTTTTTTTGTCGCCAGTGTTACAATCGCTTGCACAGGCAATTTGCTGATTCGGTTTAACGGATTATTGCTCGAATTTGGTGTAGAAGTGTCGCTCATAGGTGGTGGGGGACTTGTAGATGAAGCGGCTTGTGGAGCTTCTGGATCTTCTTCTGCTTCCGCAGAATCTGCAACTGGCGGTTTCGTCAGTGGCCAAATTACAGGGATCACAGCGCTCGGGCTCTGGCCGTCGGTTTCATCTTCTTTGAATAAATTAACCCGCAGTAATGCTGCCCAGTCACTGGGAACACCCTGCGAGACTTCTGCTAATAAACTCTCGACATGGTAAGTTTTAAATTCTTCAACGTCACCTAAATCCATGGGGATCAGGTTCATTGACCATTCTAGAGACAATGTTTGCAGACGGGAGGATTGTGAATCTCCAGGATTTGAATACCAGTCCGGCAAAGGAATATCAGCGGGGATGAGCCCCATCATTGCTTCCTCACCAATCCGAAACAAGGCAACCAAACCGGGGCCCTGAAATACTGGATCCAATTCATCTGGAGACCAAACGCCGGATTCTCCCAATTCCAGCCGATAATTGAAATCGAAACACTGGTTGAAAGAATCAGAAAGTGCAGGCATACTTTCACCAGCAAGGGTAAAAATCGCTTCTACATTTTCCTGGCTAAAGCCCGCCATATTTTACTATTTATGTCCCGAAAATGATAATTTGTTCATTTGAAGAAGCACTTTGCAATCCTCAAAAATGAATTCTACTTAAGTCTTTCAATCGACCACATTAAATTTAGTTCTTCACTCTAAATCGGCAAACTTCGCTTATTCGGAAAAGATTGACAATTTTCCGAGTGAGGACAAGGATAGTTTAATCTTACAGGACTTGGCTCACGTTCAGATCAGTGTGTACAGACAACGAAAATCCTGAATCAAATTTATAAGAGTGAGGTGAAACCATGCAGTGCCACGAAGTCGATTATGAGATATTTGGTTCTGATATGCAGATTGTGGAAATCGTACTGGATTCAGGTGAATCGGTCGTTGCAGAGGCGGGGAGCATGAATTACATGGAAGAAGGGATTCGTTTTGAGGCCCGCATGGGAGATGGCTCTGTCCCTAACGATGGATTTTTCGGCAAAATTTTTAAAGCAGGAAAACGAATGCTGTCTGGTGAGTCATTATTCATGACTCACTTTACGAATGATGCACCACTTGAACAACGAGTGGCATTTGCTGCGCCCTATCCAGGAAAAATTATCGCAATTGATATGAATAAAATCGGAGGTTCGCTTACCTGTCAGAAAGATTCTTTTCTCTGTGCCGCATTAGGTACTGAAGTGACAATGGCGTTTACTCAACGACTGGGAACCGGTTTCTTTGGGGGAGAAGGTTTCATCCTCCAGCAACTTCGAGGCGATGGTATGGCGTTTGTGCATGCCGGAGGAACTGTGATAAAAAAGAAGCTGGCGGGAGAAACGTTGCGAGTGGATACAGGTTGTATTGTCGCATTCACTGGAAGTATTGACTACAACATTGAGAGGGCTGGAAATTTAAAATCGATGGTCCTGGGGGGCGAAGGCCTGTTTCTGGCAACCCTAAGAGGACATGGAACAGTGCTGCTGCAGAGTCTTCCCTTCTCTCGGTTGGCAGATCGTGTCTTGGCTCATGCCCCATCCGCCGGTGGTTCTTCTGTTGGCGAAGGTTCTGTTATAGGAGGGTTAGGTGATTTATTTGGTGATCGCTAAGCGCTTATAAAGTATCAAGCACTGGTTTGATCGATGGAACAGGAGTGAATCAATGAGAGGCAGAATCTTCAATCATAGTCGTAAGAAGGGGCGGTTCATTTTCCTTTCTCTGGGAATCATTTTTATGGGGACCGGTTACTTCATCGCTTATCACATCGGGCTACCTCTTATCAAAGAAGCGAAAGCTAGTACAGGCTGGCCCACAACAACTGGAGTAATACAAAATTCAAAAGTGAAAGTTCATCGTAGCAACGACTCTAACTCTTCAACTTATTCCGCTGAGGTAGTCTATCGATATCAGGTCGAGCAAAATGAATTCCAGTCTGAAACAGTCTGGTTTGGTGGTGATATTTCGACGTCCAATCGATCTATGGCACAAGAAACGGTAAAGAAATATCCGGCGAAAAAACAAGTGACGGTGTACTATAATCCCAATGAGCCTGCTACGGCGGTTCTCGAACCCGGTGTGTTTACGATGACTTATTTCTATTACATTTTTGGTTGGCTGTTTTTGGGAGTTGGTATTCTCAGTACTGGCATTCCGCTGTTTCGCACACTCTTTCGCATCATAGTCGGAAACCGTTAACCTCTATGCGGTGTTGAAGCGTCTTCAGGGGCATTTGCAAAGCGTCGAATCGCTATGGTCAATTGGAACGTAGGCTGGAACTCTGCTCCGGCAAATTTTGCAGGATCGCAATGCGGATCTTTCAGATCTGCAATCTGATCTTGCTGAAAATAGAAATCTCTGATAAATAGCGTTTCCTCTCACCTTTCTCATTCTCTCAATGGTTGTTCCAATATGTCTCAATTGAGCGTACTTTCTGCGCCACGTCAGGTTCTGATTGCGGTTGTGTTTCTGATATTGCCCCATTTTGCCATGGGCTGTGCGACCACACCTTATGCATATCAGACAAACGTGATTTCGCATCCGGAAATGGCTTTCGAGGATGGTGAGTCACAATTCGAACGCGGGAAACCCAAGCCAATCTTGGATGGCATTGGCTGGGTCGTGGGTATTCCAGGAAAAATTCTTCTCTGGGATCGTCGCATTGACAATCATCATGTTTCTGAGGAGACAGAAGTCGCACTTGCTGAGTATCTTGACAAGAATGGCCTGGATCAGGTTAAAGTTCGAATCAATGAATACGATCCACTGGGAGAGTGGAGGCGGTTACGAAAAAATAAATCTGTTAGTTGGGGTTGGAGATATACAGCCGGAACACTAACGGCCCTGCATTATACTTTACTCCCAGGTCGCATTATCGGTGGTGATAATTACAACCCGTTTACCAACACGATTAATCTTTACTCAGATCATGCAGCGGTTGCCTTGCATGAAGGGGGCCATGCCAAAGATTTTGCCTCTCGAAAATACAAAGGAACTTATGCAGTGGCAACAGCTCTGCCCGTGTTATCGCTTTGGCCAGAGGCGATTGCGACTAATGATGCGCTTGGTTATCTACGTGCAGAAGAAGATTACGAGGGTGAAGAGGAAGCCTATCGTGTGCTCTATCCTGCATATGCGACTTACGTTGCAGGTGCTGCTTCACCCTTGCTGTCTTATGGAGATTTAGTGATCACAGCCGGCGCGGTGATTCCAGGTCATTTATTGGGACGCTGGAAAGCTCATGAAGTGAAACAGGACCAGCTTGCACGAATTTCTTCTCGGCCAGCGATTCAACAAGTCTCATCTGAAAGTAATGAAATCCAGCAAGTGCAGAAAATCGATGAACCAGGTGTAGTTCGGCATATGCATTTCGAAAACGAATCAGAGCAGTAAAGCTGATGGGATGCTATCGCTTTGTGGTGGGAAGAGCGGGTGAGCCTTCCAGTGTTGTGAGTCGTTCGTGCGGTTCATTGCAAAGAGGATAGCTGTTGGTAGAGGAAGAAAGAATGTCTGCTAAAGACGTTTCAGAAAAGGCCGTTTCTGTTTCTCGCATTGCATCGTCCAGCTTGCGATGTAATGGACATAAATTTGTGCCATGACCTTTGAGTCCAAGTGGACACGTTTTGATTCTGCAAATCGGATCGACTGCGTTGACCACTTCCAGCAGATTCAATGCATCAGGTGTCTTCACCAGTGATATGCCTCCACCAATGCCTCTTTGCGAATGTACGATTTGGGACTGACGCAGGCTCTGTAATACTTTCGAAAGATATGCTTGAGGGACTTTGGTGGCTTTCGCAATTTGCTCTGTTGTGCACGGATTTGGAGACTGGTCCGCTAAATGAACAATCGCTCTGAGTGCATATTCAACTGTCTGGGAAAACATAAGCAAAGTCCTTGGAAATGACAACTGGACATTGATGTCTATTATTGTGTCTGCTATTCTGCGTAGCAATGATATTTTAGTAATAGGGAAAAAGTTTAGATATTTATTCAGTCGCTCTTCTTGATTACAGGATTCAAAATGAAACACATCGACGAAGCTAAGCTGGAAAACGACCTGCTATACCGATTTCAGTATCTCACCGAATTTATTGGTGTGAATGAAGATGATTTACAGGCAATCCATTCCGCAGCTGATGCGATCGCACCTTTGGTTCCTACCTTAGTTGATGCTGTTTATGACCAACTATTTAAATATGATTGCACAAAACGTCATTTTGTGCCACGCCAACACGGTTATGAAGGTGAAATTCCTGAAAGCATTGAGACACTAACTCTCGATCACGAAATGATTCAATTTCGTAAACAGCATCTCGGACGCTATCTGGAAGCTTTGGTGACAAGACCTTACGACGAGAAAATGGTGCAATATCTGGATATGGTAGGCAAGATTCACACTCCCAAAGCAGGCAATAAAGAATTGAATGTACCACTAGTACAGATGAATGCCCTCATGGGATTTGTTTCGAATGCGTTAGTCAGTACACTTCTCGGCCTGAATCTGGATCGGGAAACCGAAGTCAAAACTCTAGCGGCATTCAACAAATTACTCTGGATTCAGAATGATTTGATCACTCGTCATTATCAGGCATAACGATTTCAGGTGAATCGGATTACGGTCGGAGATCGACGCAGGCAACGTTTCCGGCTGAGTCCCGACAATAAACGAGTCCATTACATAAGACAGGGACTGTCCAGCATTGGTGATCGAGGACTTTAAAACGGGAAATTTCCTGGTATGACTCTGGAGAAGCTTTTGCTGTTACCAATGTCCCTTCATCAGACAGAATGATAAGCTTGCCATTTGCAATCAGCAAAGAGCCACAGCCAAATCCCGCTTCCCGCCATTTCATTTTTCCCGTTTGTTGATCAATGCAGGTTAAGCGTACGATACGCCCTAAATTAGAGTTGCCGTTCATTCCATAAAAATGTTTTTGATAGAGCACGCTATTGTTGAAATGATTTTTCATATCGCGATTTGTATAACGGGTTTTTAATTGCAGATTATCGAAATCAAACAATGCACACCCTTTTCCATAACCTGAAGAAATAAAGATGCTCTTTCCATCAATGATAGGAGTCGTGGAATTAGTAGCAAACGGTGAAGGCCAGTCGAAGGTCGTTACTTCTTTTCCATCGTCGGCACGCGTTATCGTCAAACATTCATTGTTCAACAGAGCTAGATAAATCGTTCCATCGATTTCGAAAGCAGCCGGTGTTCCATAACCGGGCATATGTGGCGTCGATTTCCAGAGTTCGGCTCCCGTTTTTTTATCGAGGGCGACGAGTCGGCCTGCTTCGACAATCAGTTTGTCTCCAAGAACCAGAGGCGAACAGGTGAAACCCCACTCGGGAACTTTCATTTGATAGGCTTCGGTCAATCTTTTTTCCCAAACAACTTTTCCTGTCTGGACTTCAAAACAGATTAGATTCCCATCTCGACTGTTCGTATAGAGAAACTCTCCATCGATGGTCGGGGTCGCACCAGGACCTCCTGCATTCAGGCGATTGACCAATTCAGCAGGGTAGGTATGTTTCCAGATCTCTTTTCCGGTCTCTGCATCCAGACAAAAGACTGTTTCATTCCCTGCTTTATGCCCCATGGTATAGATGCGGCCGTTGGCTGCAGAGATCGAGCTATAACCCGTTCCCACGTTTCCACGCCACAGGACAGTGGGTGGTTTTTGCGACCAATCCGCACGCCAGTTTGTTTCTGGTGAGATACCGTTGTAATCAGGTCCGAGCCAGTTTGGCCAGTAACCAGTCTTTGAATTCTGTCGACTGACAAACTGAGCATCATTAAATGAAACTTCGACCACAGTCACAGGGTCAGTCTGTGTTTTTGGGATTTTCTTCTTTGTGGAATCTACATTAATGGTCGATTGAGTAGAATCACTACAGGCTGTCATGAGCGTGCCCACGACAATTAAACTAAGTAGAGTGACGGACTTCATTTGGTTCTCCTTAATGATCGTCACCCTATTATGAACATTCTTTGATTATTGGGGAATGTCAACTTTGATACGCAGGTCTCGCAATTGATGTGGATCTACCTCTGAGGGAGCACCACTCAATAAGTCAGCTGCTTTTTGTGTTTTAGGGAACGCAACGACATCACGGATGTTATCATTCCCGCACAAAATCATCACAAGTCGATCCAGTCCCAGGGCTGCTCCCGCGTGAGGTGGTGCACCATATCGTAGAGCTTGTAACAGAAAGCCAAACCGTTCTTCCGCTTCTTCGGCAGAAATGTCCAGCAGATCAAAGATTACCTGTTGGACACTCTGGTCATGCACACGAACACTGCCGCTTGCCAATTCATAACCATTCATGACCAGATCGTATGATTGTGCCCGTACCTTGGCAGGGTCACTTTTGAGATACTCAAGGTCTGCTTCCACTGGTTGACAGAAGGGATGATGTTCCGCTTCCCAGCGTTTTTCATCTTCATTGTACGAAAATAGAGGAAAGTTCGTTACCCAGCAACATTTGATATCGTTAGGGTCATATAGTTCCAATTCTTTCCCTAAGCGATTTCGTAACGCTGCTAAAGCGGCTGATGTCACAGCACATTGATCGGCGACGAAAAACAGCAGATCGCCTACTTCAGCTTGCATAGTTTCCATAATCTTCTGTTTGTCAGTTTCAGAAAAGAATTTTGCGATGGGTGAGTGCAGGCCCTCATCTGTGACCTTGAAGAAAGCCAGCCCTTTGGCACCGTATTCACCTGCAAATTCTGTGAGGCAATCGATGTCTTTTCGGCTATAACGGTCAGCTGCTCCTTTGGCATTCAGACCACGTACACGGCCACCCGCTTCCATGGTTTTCTTGAAAACAGCAAAGTCGCAAGTTTGAGCAATTTCAGCGACGTCCACCAGCTCCATGCCGAATCGTAAATCGGGTTTGTCTGAACCATATTTTTCCATGACGTCTTGATAGTCATAACGAGGCAAAGGTCGTTCTGTTTCCTCGTTTCGCAGATCTTTCACTAATTTGCTAATCAGACCATCAATCAACGAAAGAATGTCTTCCTGATCGACAAACGCCATCTCCAGATCGATTTGTGTAAACTCCGGTTGCCGATCAGCGCGTAAGTCTTCATCTCGGAAGCAACGTGCAATTTGGAAATAGCGGTCATAGCCGGAAATCATTAGAATTTGTTTATAGATCTGTGGAGATTGAGGTAAGGCGTAAAAACTGCCTTCATGGACACGACTGGGAACCAGATAGTCGCGGGCCCCTTCCGGAGTGCTTCGACCGAGGATGGGAGTTTCGATTTCGAGAAATTGATGCTCATCAAAATAGTCGCGTGTTAACTTGGTGAGGCGATGTCTTAGTTGCAACGCTTCCTGCAGACGATCACTACGAAGATCGAGGAAGCGGTAGGTCAAACGAAGTTCTTCATTGGGCAGTTCGGTTGTCCCTGGTTCAAACGGCGGTGTTTTGCTTTTGTTGAGAACTTTCAGTTCGTGACCACGAACCTCGATTTTACCAGTTGCCAGCTTTGGATTTTCGCGATCATCTCGTAAAACGACTTCTCCTGTCACCTGAATCACATCTTCTGCACGCAGGGAACGTGCCAGTTCATGCATTGCAGCATCACGATCGGGATTGAATACGATTTGTGTGATTCCGTAGCGGTCTCTCAGATCGATGAAAGCCAGGCCTCCATGATCACGACCTCGAATTACCCAGCCTGCGAGAGTCACTGACTGCCCAACATGGTCTAATCTCAATTCTCCGCAGGTATGTGTTCGTAACACCGTAGTAAGTCCTTGTTTAGAAAGCGTTTTTTCCAAAATGTTGTCTGTTTTGGCGGATCCAACCTGATTGATGGAACGATCTGACTCAAAAGTCGATTTCCGCAATTTATATCGGGAGAGATGGTCCCTCATAAATCTTTGCCTCTTGGTATCGCGAGATCCCAGATGAATGTCCGAGGTCCTCTATCAGCTTTTGAAACCAAAAAAAATCGGTGGTGCTGATCTTATTGGAGCGGGGAACGAGTCGCAATGAATAGAATGATCGTACCCTCATCTCGGCAGGTATCTTTTTCTGTTATGTCCGATTATTCAGACCAGAAAGCGAAATAATCACCGGTGAGGGTTGTTTTGTTCACTTATCTGCGGCTACGCCAACGACGAAACAGCCTTCGACTTCGTCTTTGAGGACAGCAGTTACAATCATTACTGCTATCAACGGCTGTCGCAGGAATCGGTTCGATGCGATTTTCTTTTTCTTCATATGGTGCAGTGACAATGTTCTTTGATGAGGATTGCTTATTTCCATTTTTGGAGGTAACTGCTTTCTTCTGAGTCACCTTCAGGAATTGCTGATATGCGGCTGCCACTTGTCCTTGTTGGGTATTACCTGAGTGAATATAAATTCCATACTTCAGATTCAATTTTTCTCCCGCTTTGAGATGCTTTGGATCTGTCGGCTGTTTCTTGTTTGTGTAAGCATGATCGCCAAACGGGCTGATAGTAAATAGCCCGTAGTTACGTACATGATAACGAGACTTTTTATAGTTTTGTGGAGAGTCCATCAGCGTGACTCCATAGACTTTGCCATTCAGCGGGCCATAGTAGTCAATCCACTCGGTTGGTTTACCCCAGTTGTCCTTAGTGCCTTTGATGCCTGTATTATTTTCTACACTGCCTTCCTCTTTTTCCCGCATCCCATTAGGCAGGCGAATGCCAAACAAGCCTTCTTTCGTATCTTCAAAGACAACAGATTTAGCACCTGCAGTAAACGTGATGTTATAAGTCAGTAATCGATTCGCATAAATTGAAATGACGGTATTTTCCGTGACAATCGGTTTACCATCTGAACCTTGCCATTGGTTGACAACTCTCATTACAGCGGGATTGCCAGATGCTTTGATGATTTTTACGCGCGAATTACGAATTTTGCCTTTTTCAGCCCAAAAGTCGACTTCGTTGACTTCATCAACGGCCACCCAAATTCCTTTATGGTGTGGATGATCTTCCGGATCGACCAGCGAACGGGTAATGATCGTTCCATCGGCTGCACGTACAGGAGAGAAAAAAGGCTTGGGAAGGTCTCTTCCCGTGTTATAGGTCGCAAAGGGTTTCCCATCGATGGAAACGTTGACTTTCGACCCTTTCTGAGTAATTTGAACGGACGCACCGTTGGCAATGGTTGTTGTAGACAAGCCGACAAACAAACAGATCATGCTGAACACGATTTTCACGGTGAGAATTCCCCAATTTTAATCAGTCGTTTATAGTTTATAATGAACAATGCGTTATTGTGTGCTGAATACTATCTCGGCGCCAAGTCGTACAGACATTTTCGCAGACTTTTTCCCGAACTGAGCTGGGACACGGTTTGCGAATGGGCCTTTTGTTCTGTTATTCTAAAGAGTTTGGATTATGATTTTTTGTTGGTAATCTAAACGAAGAAAAAATAAAATAGAAACAATGAATAGACGACGACGGTTACGTACCACTTCTTCTCTCAAATCGTATCCCGAGAAATTTGCTTCTTTGAGGAGCAATTCGGCTCCAGAAAAGGAGCCAGATTGGGAAATTGCAATCTCGGGGGATCTCGGCGAGAAAGAGACTGATCTTGTCTCGCGACTTGTAGATTTACCGCGTGGCAGTCGGGGAACGATCTTCATTGATTCGCCCGGTGGTTCTGTTTATGCTGGACTCACATTAGCCAGTTTAATCCGCCTGCGAAACTTAAATGTTGCCGGAGTCGCTTTAGGTGAATGCTCATCTGCCGCGATTCTCCCCTTTGCGGCATGCAAGTATCGATTTGTAACCAGTTATACGACGCTCCTGTTCCATCCCGTTCGCTGGCAAAGTGAAGATGACGTGCGATTTGAAGAGGCCGCAGAATGGGCTCGACATTTTAAAGTTATGGAATCTGACTTTGATCGATTGCAGGCGCAGCTATTTGGTTGTGAACAAAGTTTACTCGATCAATGGACGCGACCAGGTAAGTTTGTTTCAGGACAAGAATTGGTTGATGCTGGATTAGCACAATTGGTTGATCCCTTTTCATCAGAAGACCAATGGAAACTGATAGAGAAAAGATAGTGAGAGTTTTTTGGAAAAGCTTTTATTTTTCGGAACCGAATCAAGTTCAGATTACGTCTTAATAATGAAATAACAACGTCTTTAGAATTCTGTCGAAATAAATTCCCTTACAGTTTTTGGTTGGAGAGATTTTTCATGAGCTACTTAAAAATGATCTCTTTTGTAGTGATTGCTCTCGTTTTCACATGCGTTCCTTTAGCTTCGGTGCAGGCAGAAGAAGTAAAATTAAAACCGATTACTGTTCCTAAAATATTGAAGGTCGCTCATCAGATTCAGAAATCCGCTCCACCGAATCTGATACTCAATGTGGTCGGAGAAGTTCCGACAGGCGGTTATACCAAGACAAAGCTATCAAGGGTCGTTTACAAAAAACCGCCTAAAGATGGAGTTCAAGATTACAAGCTGACGGCAGTGCCTCCCTCAGGAATTGCAATCCAGGCTATCTCCCAGGTAACTGCCTCCAACACATGGAAAGGCTATCCAAATTGGGTGAAAGGCATTCGTGTCCACGGCGTGAAATCTGGAATTGTACTGATCAAGTTCGATCAAGGTGGTGATACCATTCAACCAGTGCGTCGCAGATTCAAGGGAACTTCTAAGGATGGTTCCTTTGAAAAAGCACTCACTGATGCGCTTACAAAATTAAATCAAGCATTGTCAGCAGGGGGTGTGAACGACGCCTCAGCGACTTGGAAGGTGGTAAAAACATCGGGACAGGTTGGAGGTATCGCTGGTCAGAATCAATTAAGTGTGGTCATTTCTGCAGAACGGCAGCCTCCGTGGCCACAAAAGAACAAATCTAAAAAACAGCCTCAAAAGAAAAAATAATCAGGACGTTGGAAACAACTTATCCCTTTGGGGCAATCACGCCAGTTTCCGGACTGGAAGCAGTCGCATAGAGCTTCCTGGGAATCCGGCCAGCGAGATAGGCATCGCGTCCCGCCTCGATCGCGCTTTTCATAGCGCGTGCCATACGGACAGGGTCTTGTGCACCAGCGATTCCCGTATTTAATAACACCCCATCACAGCCGAGCTCCATCGCGATTGTGACATCGCTGGCTGTTCCCACGCCGGCATCAACGATGACAGGGTAATCGGGATCGTCTTCTTTCAGATATTCCAGACAGATGCGAATATTATTCGGGTTCAATATTCCCTGACCGCTACCGATAGGACTACCCGCAGGCATCACTGATGTCGCGCCCGCTTCTTTCAGACGTTTCGCAGTAATTGGATCATCAGTTGAATAGCAGAGCACAGAAAATCCTTCATCTACCAGCTGTTTCGTAGCTTCCAGGGTGGCTACTGGATCAGGGAGCAATGTTTTCGTGTCACCGAGAACTTCAATTTTTACCCAGTCCGCGCCCGGATTTTCCAGACCTCGTAAAATCTCACGTCCCATACGTGCCACGCGAACTGCATCTTCAGCGGAAAAACAACCTGCGGTATTGGGCAGAATGGTATATTTTTCCAGATCAATGAAATCGAGTATATTCCGACCATCTGCATCAATTAACCGTTCGCGGCGTACCGCCACAGTAATGACGTCAGTGCCACTGACCTCAAGACTTTCTTGCATCAATTCGTACGTCGCATACTTTCCGGTACCGACGATCAACCGGGAGTTCAGATGATGAGTTCCCAAAGTAAGAGAGGTTTCTGTACTGCCTATCGTTGCCATATCTGTTATCCACCGCCTACCAGTGTTACAATCTCCAGGCGATCACCTTCCTGCAGTGTACAGGTAGCGTGTTCTTCGCGTGGAATTAAAATCAAATTTCGTTCAACAGCCAGATATTTGGGCTGGAGTCCCAGTTGGGCCAAAAGTCCGGCTACTGTTAAATTCTGGGGAACCTCTTGGGCTTCACCGTTCACTTGAATTTGCACCAATGAGACTCCTTCAACTAAGTCAATAATCAGTAGACAACACACATCAAAGCAGAGTCATCTAACTATCGCATTTGTTATGATTAGCAAAAATTGAGTTTAGATGTGATACTCCTAATCGTCAAGGAACGCCCTGAATACCAGATGTACAATTTGAAGCAGGAATATCCGATTCTATTTTCAGATGGGGGCACAAACACAACTTCGTTGGTTCCAGTAAGTAAATTTCACAGATTCTTTACAAGCCGTTAATATGCTTCAATATAACTAATTAGGAAACAGAATTTTGTCACAAGGCTTAGAATATTTTACCAAGGATCAGATAAGATGTCGTGCGTGCGTTTCCCTCATTTCATTGTTATTTTTACAGGCCTAGTCATCGTGTCAGCGACTTCTGATCTCCCTGCTGTCGAAATCATCGGACACCGCGGCGCTTCATACGATGCCCCGGAGAATACGCTCGCTTCTGTAAATCTGGCTTGGCAACTCAACGCGGATGCAGTTGAAATCGATATTTATCTGACCAAAGATGGGAAGATCGTTGCCTATCATGATAAAACCACAAAACGCATCGGGGGACGTGATCAAGCGGTGAAAGAACAGACGTTCGCAGAATTGCAGACTCTGGATGTAGGTGCGTGGAAAAATTCGAAATACAAGCATGCAAGAATTCCCACGCTGACTCAGATTCTGAATACGATTCCAGACAATAAGCGACTCTTTATCGAAATCAAGTGCGGTGCCGAGGTGCTGCCGCAACTCAAGCAGGATTTGGACGCTTCCGGAAAAGCAGCAGCACAGACAGCAATCATCGGCTTTGATTATGAGACTATGCAACAGGCAAAGCAGATACTTCCTGATTTGAAAGTGTATTGGGTCTTCAAAGTGAAACAGAACAAACTAACAAGAAAATGGGCGCACAACGCGGAATATTATATTCAAAAAGCAACAGACGCTCATCTGGATGGTCTGGATGTTGGTTACAATAAATTCGTGACGAAAGAGTTTATTGAACGCGCCAATTCAGCCGGTCTACCCGTTTATGTCTGGACAGTCAACTCGGTAAAGGATGCTAAAAAACTTGTAAACATGGGTGTTGAAGGCATTACTTCCGATCGTCCTGGACTACTGAATTCTGCGTTCAAACCAGAAAAATAGGAGTTTTTCCCGCGGACATACAGAAGTCTCGTATTGATTTAGGCGAGAATTTCTCGGAAAATAAAGAGCAGTAACGATTTTTCCGAGGAAGTTTGCTTAAAGGTTTTGACAAATGTTAACACGGGTGATTTTGATTGCAGGATGCGCCCTTATCACGGCATCAATTTTACATTGCGAAGTGTCGAATGCGAAAGACGCTGAAAAAACGACTAAGCTTCCTCAACAGGCGATTGAGTATATCCTGGATCTGGAGAGTGATGACTTCAAAACGCGTGAAAAAGCGACACGTGCATTACCTGAGTATGGTGAACAGGTTATCGAACCACTGCTGAAAGTCACTAAAGGTGATAGTCTGGAAGCCTCCGTTCGTGCAATCCTGGTCATTGAGCGGATTTACCAGCTAGGGAAAAAGGGCTCCGTCGATAAAGCCGAAGACGCACTTGATGCATTAACTGAAGCTCCTAACCCTTCTGTTGCAGTGCGTGCCGAAGAAGCCATAGATCGGCATGTCGGTTTTCGGGAAGAACGCGCTGTTCGCGAAATCAGAAAATTAGGAGGGAAGGTAAAACTTTGGACAGCGGAAGATATCGCCAATGGCCCTCCACGTGGTAATACGAAACCGGGGCAAGTAAAATATCTTGTCATAGGAGCCAAGTGGAGAGGGGAAGAACAAGGGCTGAGATATATTAAACGAATATCTCAGCTTCATACTCTCTACATGATCAAAGGCCACTCCTTAAAAGAAGAGGCTTTGGATGACCTGAGAAAAACGCTTCCCGGAACTATGTTTCAAACTCGGGATAGTGATGCGATGTTGGGTATTTCTGGCGGTGGAAATACCATTAGAGGCGGTTGTCTGGTGGGAGAAGTTTCAGAAGGGTTGGCAGCTCAAAAAGCAGGGATTCAATCTGGTGATTTTATCATCAAGTTCAACAAGGAGGATGTCGAAGATTTTGATTCACTTGTGAAACTCATTGGCAAAAAGGAAGCCGGTGATACTGTGGATGTTGTGTTAATGCGAAATGGTATGATAAAGACGTTAAAGGTGACACTGAGTAGCTGGCTGGATAAGTAATTCAGTGATTAAGCTGTTGCAGCAATTTTAGCGCCGTCTGGCGAATTTTTGTTTCTGCATCGATTTCTAAGTAACTGCTACGAGCAGGCCAGGTTTCATATCCACCCAGCAAATGTTGCTCAGCTGTCGGCAGGTAGCCACTGGAACCGTTAGCCAGTTCCATCGAGAACGTAGCAGCAAATGGACTCTGCCGTTTTATTGCCAGGCCTGTTTCCGTAAACACTTCGCAAGGCAGTCCTACGATTCCTAGATCACCAATGCGAATTGCCTGAATGATGATAGACTCAGTTTTCGGATACTTGCTCAATTCAATTGCTTCATTGGCATAAACTTTTGACCAGCGATGCGCCGTTTTCTGTTGCGGATTTGCCAAAATTGTTTGAGCCCACGCCAGTCGATCTGTGTCAGGGCGGCGTACTTTCAATTTGAGTTCTTGCTCCAGAATTTCCAGTTTTAAATCAGGTTTATGGTCAAGATTTTCAATCGCTTTCAATGTTTGATCGGCGAACTGTTTCCCAGATTCTTCAATCCATTCAAAAGCGGCATAATTGCGCCGATCTTGTTTTATGACCGCTCCAATATTTCCACTGGTTCCATTCGACAACATTCCCACGAACGGAGGATGTGTGTTATGCTTTTTCAGTTTTTTGGCGAGATGTCTTGCATAGGAACCGAAATAGTCAGCACTGATTTGACCCTTTTGATAACCACCGCAATAATGAATGCTCATATTTCCTAAAATTGCCAGTGGTGTCCCGTCTAAATGTTGTACCGAGAGGATCGAACACTGAGGGTCAATGGGAGCAGCTGGCTGGATGACATGCTGACTACGTCCAGAGACGGATTTGATCTGATCACCGGCAACACCAAACGGATTCAATGAGACACTCCCTTTTTTCGCCAAAAACCTGCGGCAGGCGGCATACTTGCCGGCATCGAAAGAACCCCAGCCAATACGGGCAGGTTTGAGATTTTCTTGAGCCTGAATAACGGCTTGGGCGATTTGTTTTACCAGTGTGTCATAATACTCATCATCAAGTTTTCCCACACGGCCATAGGGAACACGTGGTGCGGCGTGTGTATGCGTGCTCGTCATGAGGATGCGATTCATAGCGAAGCCGGTTTTCTGATTGACGATATTTTTCGCTCGATCAAAGTATCTGCGTTCCACCATGCAGAGATCATTCACACAAATCGCGATCCGTTCCTGACCATCGTCAAGTACCAATGCCCGTGCAAAGAGCCGATCATGTATTCCAGTCACAGGCCCATTCTTGGAAATCACCCCATCGAGGGAAACACCGATGGGAGGTGTAATATCTACAGCTGCAGCTCCAGCCCGGAGAGTCGGCTCTTCAGCCTGAGCGACAACGTCAGTGGTACTGAGCACGAGAGAACTGATAAACAAAAACGCGATGCAAAAAATACGCGGCGACATAAGTGACCTCTTGAACGAAGAGTCAATGGGAACAGAAATATTCATTAGCCTGTATCCAGATTTATTGTAGCGGCTCTAGAACTGTTTGGGCCTCGTATCATCGCTTTGAAGCCGCTATGGTTAAACTGGACGCGTTATAGAATAACAGATCACTGATCACCAGATCCAGATGATGGCTTCGATTTTGCGTGAATGCTTTCATCTGAGTCTACTGATAATAGAGCGGTCACTAATCCATTATTTGCTCTAGAGCATTAGCCTGCTGATTTCGCCATTGCGCCATCTCATTCGAAACAAGAAATGCCATAGCGCCGCCCCGGGCATCGGTTCCGAGGATAGCCATGCGGTCAAGATACCCTCGCAAACTGGTCTGTTTTCCGGTTCCCGTACAGACATCAACGAGTGTGCCATCAAAGGCGACACGCGTTTTGATCGCATTCCAGGCACGCTCAATGAGGGGCGCGTATTGTTTTTCATCTAGCCAACCCTCACGTACGCCACGAATCATTGAAAAGGTAATCATACAAGTAGAGGTGAGCTCACGGTAACTTTCTCTGTGGTCGATGACTTGATGCCACATTCCAGTTGGGTCCTGATGGTGACTGAGTGCTTCAAGATGATGTCGATGACCAGCAATGAAGCTTTGTCGTAACGGTGAATTCAGAGGGAGTTCAGTGAGCACAAGAGCCAGTCCCAGCGCGGGGAAGCCATTACCACGTCCCCAGGCTGCGTCACTCAAAGGGGAATTCCGATAAATACCATCCGGTCTTTGGTCCAGTTTCTGGATGAATCGCCAATGTCGTTGAGCCATTTCGTAATAGCAGGGATCTCCCGTTAAGCGCCCCACAGCTGCCAGTATCGGACACGACATGAAGACCGCATCACTCATCTCGACATGAAATGGCATCGATTCACGCATCTGCCCTTCTTCATCAAAGCCAAGGTCCGCTGCCTGTTTTGCCAGATTGACATATTGCCGATTACCGGTTGCTTTCGCTAGTTCGGAAAACAATAAATGCCCGGCAATCAGACTTCCCCCTCCGCGGTTTTTGAGGGGTTTTGGGTTTTTTGAAAGGTATTTTTGCGTAATGGCTTCGACATGAGACAGTCGGTTCTTATCGCCTGTGAGCTTTCCCAATCGAATCTGACTGATGAGTGAGACGACAGGCAGGTAGGATAATCTTTTCAGTTCATGGCCATACACTTTGGAAAGTTGAGTGGCGACTTGAATCGGTGTACGTTGTAGACGGCGCATCATTTCCAACCGAGCAGGGGAAGGCCTTCGAAATTTGCTTTGTTGGATCGCCGTCAATAACGTTGGTAGAAACATTGGTGAATTGTTTGGCGCGATCTCGACAGCCAGCGCAGGTAGGCGTCCTATCTGAGAAGGTGGTTTATAAGCCAGACTGGAAACAAGCTCCCAACCAAAAACCGGACGAACTTGTGGTTGTAATTGTTTTCCTAAGGTGCGTGCAGATCTAAGGGCATCGACGGGAATGATCCATTGAAACTGTTTTCCCTCCCGAACATCTAAAACGAGGTCAGGGGCATGCATGCCAATCCAACGCCATAAATATTCCGTTTCGGGCTTAGTGACACTCTGGTAGGCAGGACTTAAAGGAGGATAACCGCGAGTGGGATTTCCGTTTGTTGCATTCTTGGGACCCTTTTGCAAAACCCAGCCATCCGGGTTCGCGATCGGGATCGCCGAGACTGAAAATGTATTGTGGAGTGGTTTTGCTGCATTGGAACCATAAAACCAGTTAACGGCATTGATGACAGAATTCACCGAAACTTCGGATCCGTCAAGGCCACCAATCAATAGAATGCGTATTTTACCTGTCTGAAAGTTAAGATCCTCTTTGGAGTAAACGCAGGGAATAGGCGTCTCTTTACGCGTTACACCAATGGCCGAATGAATGAGCGCAGGTCGTTTTTGTATTGACTTCAAACGTTTTTGAATGGCTGTTTTGAAATCGACCGTCAATTCAGGTTTCTGAGCTTCAATGGAAGCCGCTGAGAGCATCTCTACCAGAAAGGAATTCAACAAGAAGAGAATCAAACAAGTAGTATAGAGGCGAGATTTCATGGACGGTAGAATCCAGGCAGGTGTTGAGTCGCGTGGTATAATCATGGTGTTTTCTGAAAATGTTAGAACTATTCTAAAAGCGGCTCTGACCAAATACCAGAAGGGATCTTGCCGATAATACTGGAATTTCTGGGATCTAAGTGGCTTACTCGGGTTCAACACGCACATGCAAGTGTGTTACAGCCGTGACACCATCTTTGCGGCTACGTTGCACTTTGACCAGATAATCGCCGGCTCTCTTATAGGTATGTTTGGTGACAGCATAACCATTTTCATCCAGAGGTTTGACATTGCCATCCGATTTCACACTAACCGAAGGGCTGCCATCCCCAAAGTCCCAGACCTCATTACCTGCCGTATTACCAAATGAGCGTACCTTGAATATTATGGGGTCACCCACTCGGTTTTGCAGCGAAGGCCAATACACGGCGTGGATGCGGGGCACATATTTCTCCAGATTTTTCGGATCGAGTACATGGACTTCCGCGAAATCATAATCGACATGACCTTGTTGATCAGTGACTTTCAGGATCTCACTAAAAACTCCCGGCTGGTGATAGGTCCGTTTTACTTCAGCGCCACTTGCCGTAGTGCCATCTGTGAAGGTCCATTCAAAACTCTGAATACCGCCGGTTTTACTATAAGACTGAGAGCCTTTCAGAGTCGTTGAGTCTCCTGCTTTCAGAAAATGTTTGCGACGCGAGTTCGCAACCAGTTTGGGTTGATATTGGTTTCGATAAGCTTCCCAGAGAAATGCATAGCCAGCTTGTGTGCCCCATTTGCCCGAAGGCTGGCGGCTCTTGATTTCAAAATGGAGATGCGACCAGCCACCGCTGGCCCCTTTCTTTCCCAGGATGCCGATTTCTTTCCCCTGTTTGATCAGACGACCCGGACGGATATGATCATTGATTTTATGCAGATGACTGTAGCGGTAATACCAGCCTCGTGCATCCATGAGATAGACCACATCGTAACGAGGTGCAACTGGCGTATCTTGGCAGTGCTCTTCGAGGACATCGGTTCCAGATGACACAACAACGGCATCTGTGGCGGCGATGACTTTCGTTAGCTTTTCGGCTCCGCCAATATCCAGTCCACTATGATAATAGATTTTGGGGAGAATTTTTTTGCCACCATCAACGGGTTCATTGTCAAACCAGGTCCGAGTGGCAAACCAGCGTTGGTTAACGGGATAAATAAACGAACCAGGCTTGAGCAAGGGTGAGTCAGCGGGCCAAAATCGCAGACGGGCCTCTTTATCCAGACCCCAGAAGGCCGGAGTTCCGTTTGAGTTGTACCCCTTGGTAATCGAACAATCGATCTGCACACGCCCTGTCTTTCGAGGCAAATTATACATGCCTGATTCAAGTGCGATTTTCTCATCATCAACCTGTACGGTGACGATCGCACTACGAACCGCCTGTCGGATGGGGTCGCGCTTCTCATTTAAGTCGAGTAGTTTTACTTGTACCTGTTCGCCATTACTCAGAGTGACAGTCGTGGATTCACCCACATTTAAGTCGACAACGCGCACAATCGGTTCTATTGTCGATGGTTCTTCAGATCCTTCTAAAGTAATGTTGCAATTACAGAAACAGAGGAATGTCAGAATCATGAGGTAGCGCACAGATCGCAGATGTGACATCGTCATGGCAGGACTCTCTATAAGTTGGTAGGTATACATCAGGAAGTAGAATGTTTCTGATCGGCGATTAAACCGGCAATGAAACCCGCTTTAAAGCCTGCATTGATATTCACAACAGTTACATTAGCGGCGCAACTGTTTAACATACCTAGAAGTGCTGCGATGCCACCTAAACTGGCTCCATAACCAACGCTGGTCGGAACTGCTATAACAGGGCAGGAGACCCAACCGCCAACAACCGAAGGTAATGCGCCTTCCATGCCAGCAGCAACAACAATGGCGGAGACATTTTGAATTCGTGGTAATTGTTCCTGTAAGCGATGGGGGCCTGCTACTCCAACGTCGAGAATGAAGTCGGGTTCATAACCCATCCAGGTTAGGGTTTCGATTGCTTCTTCTGCCACGGGGCGATCACTGGTACCGGCGGTCAGGACGGCAATTTCCCCGGCAATGAGTTTTTCGTCAAACGCAGCATCTTTTTCCGGAATACGAACGGTGCGGGCTGTCTGATTGTAAATCGCCTGTGGAAATTGCTTGAGGACAGTTTCAGCTTGTTCTTCTGAAATCCGTGTTCCCAGACAACGTTGATTTGATTCAAGTAATGTTGAGAAAATTTCAACGAGGGAGGCGGAAGTTTTTCCTTCGCAGAATATCACTTCAGGATATCCGCAGCGTGAACTACGATCCAGATCGATGTTAGCAGAAGTCAGGATTGCTGATTTCTGCTGGCTCTGGTTCGCAAAATGAGAAACAGCCTGTTCCACAGAGAGTGACCCTTGACGAACTTGCTCAAATAGCGAAGAGAGTTGATCTTCAGACATTCGGGGACCTTGATTGACTTTATCAAACGAAGAGCAGGATGGTACACAAACTACCATCCTGCAGAATATTTTAGCGCGTGCAAGCACACATTTTGAAGTTGAATTTCGAAGAGAATCTTAAAATTATTCATTCCCTTGCCGCAGATTCGCGACGACGCTGTAATCTTCGAGAGTTGTTGTATCCCCCACGCTTTCACGACCTGCAGCGATGTCTCTTAATAGACGTCGCATGATTTTACCACTGCGTGTCTTAGGAAGAGCTGCCGCGAAGCGAATTTCATCGGGAGTTGCCACCACGCCAATCTGGGTACGCACATGCTGTTTCAGCTCTGCCTTAAGTTCATCGCCACCATCGTCAGTGGTCAGAGTGACAAAGCAGCAGATGCCTTCTCCTTTAATTTCGTGTGGGAAACCAACCACGGCCGCTTCTGCGACATTCGGATGTGAAACGAGTGCACTTTCGACTTCCATTGTACTCAAACGGTGACCGGAAACATTAATTACATCATCGATACGTCCCATAATCCAGTAGTAGCCATCTTCATCACGTCGTGCACTATCGCCAGCCAGATAGCAGCCTTCAATAGTGCTGAAGTAAACTTCTTTGAAACGATCATGATCACCGTATAATGTGCGTAACATGTGAGGCCATGGTTGACGCATTACGAGTAAACCTCCCTGATTGTCGCCCAGGCTTTCCCCAGCTGCAGTGACAATATCAGGGACAACGCCCGGTAAAGGAGTCGTACAGCTACCGGGTTTGGTTGCTGTCACACCCGGCAGGGGACTCATCATGATCCCTCCAGTTTCGGTTTGCCACCATGTATCAACAATCGGGCAGCGCTCCTGTCCGATAACAGTGTGGTACCACATCCAGGCTTCGGGGTTGATTGGCTCACCCACGGTTCCCAAAAGACGCAAGCTGGAAAGATCGTACTTATTCGGCCACTCATCGCCCCATTTGATAAAGGCACGAATCGCAGTGGGAGCGGTGTAAAAGATGTTAACCTGATATTTCTCAATGATTTCCCAGAAGCGACCTTCGTCAGGCCAGTTAGGAGCCCCCTCATACATAACAGTTGTGGCACCGTTCGCCAGAGGTCCATAGACAATATAGCTATGCCCAGTAATCCAGCCAATATCGGCAGTACACCAGTAAGTGTCATCTTCTTTCAGATCAAAAACCCATTTAGAGGTCATCTTCGTTCCCAAAAGATAACCACCGGTGGAGTGTTGTACTCCCTTGGGTTTACCAGTACTTCCTGAAGTATAAAGAATAAAGAGCGGGTGTTCGCTATCAAGTTCAACGGGATCACACTCAGCGGAAGCCCCATCCATCAGATCGTGCCACCAGTAGTCTCGATCAGGAACCATGTCGACTTCGCAACCAGTACGGCGGTAGACGACGACTTTCTCCACACTTGGTGATTTTTCCAGACTCTGATCAACGGCTTCTTTAAGCGGAATGTTTTTGCCACGACGCCAGCCACCATCTGAAGTAATCACGAGTTTGGCCTGAGCGTCATTGTTCCGATCAGCGATGGCGTCTGCACTGAAACCACCAAAGATAATGGAGTGGGTGGCTCCGATGCGCGAACAGGCAAGCATCGCAATGGCAAGTTCGGGTACCATTGGCATGTATAATGTCACTCGATCACCGGTTTCAATGCCCAGCTTTTTCAAGCAATTTGCAAATTTGCAGACTTCGCGATGTAAGTCTTGGTAGCGAAGGACACGTGTATCGCCTGGCTCACCTTCCCAAACGATGGCGGCTTTATTTTTTCGCCAACTATCCAGGTGACGGTCAATACAATTCACTGAGGCGTTGATTTTGCCACCGGTGAACCACTTTGTTTCCGGCATTTCTCCCTCAATGACTTGATCGTAAGGCTGTGACCATTCCAGTTCTTGTGCCAGATCGCCCCAGAAGCTGACGGGGTCGTCTTTGGCATGATTCCAAAGTTCCAGGTACTGTTCTTTACTGGAGATATTTGCCTGTTCTACAAACTCTGCCGGAGGTGGAAATGAGCGAGTTTCGTGAAGAACGCTTTCTATGTTTTCGTTGGCCTGGTCACTCATCGTTGTCATTCCCCTTTGTTTTATTTGGCGAGCGAAATAGGAACCGAGAATGTTGCTCATCAACGGCCTGATATTCAGGGACGTAGACTCGATTCTCTCTAATTATTGCTGAATTATTAAATAATGCTAAGTTAATGATTCTAGGGCAGTATTTTTTCGAAGTCAACAAACTGACGGATGCTTACTATCAGAACTTGGATTGCTTGTTTATTCAAGTTATCCCAAGGTGAAAGAGTGGAAAATCAAGCATATCGGGCTGGGTTAATTGGCTTTTGTACCACCTGCGAATGCGCTGTCGATGGTCTTATTATCAACGGGAAATGGATCGTTTGCTTGCTTCAAAAACTCTGTCGTCAAGATGTATTGATTACTGGCAACAAACTAATTTGCCCTCAAAAACACTACCATAGTACAGAATAGAGGCTAAAAAATGATTTGAGCCTTAACCAGGCACATTTTTCTTGCTTTCAATATGCAGTACCGTTTTAAAAGAAATTTGATATTCAAATTAGTTATTTTTGTGTAAACAAATATTTGCGAATAAGTGCCAACGGCTGAGCCAATGCTATGAAGTCATCAACCGGAAAATATTATATAGGGCTAGATCATATCAGGGCTGTCGCCATCTTTATGGTCTTTTCCTGGCACTTTATGCACCAAGAGATTTCCTTCACTTATACTCCTTCATTCTTTCCACTTTCTTTGATCAATGAGGGACATACCGGAGTTTCATTGTTCATGGCCTTGAGTGGTTATTTATTTGCGAAGCTACTCGATGGAAAGAAAATAAAATACGCTTCATTTTTGTGGAATCGTTTCTTAAGGCTTGCGCCATTATTATTTTTTGTGGTGACAGTCATTGGGATTCACCAATACTCAATCGGTGTTCCTTTTGATCTCTATTGTCTTGAGATTCTTAAAGGACTAATCTTACCAACCTTACCTAATGGAGGTTGGTCAATTGCAATCGAGTTTCACTTCTATTTATTGCTACCTTTTTTGTTATATATAGCGCGTAAATCAAACTATTCTCTTGGATTTACTATTTGCTTTGCGATTCTTTTACGACTCTTCTTATATGAAGAGGTCGGCCAAATTCAAAGGTTTGCATACTATACAATCATTGGAAGAATCGATCAGTTCCTCTTTGGTATGATTGCGTATCAAATGCGAGGTTATATCATGGGACGCCATATTTTAGTAATTGGTAGCTTCATCGCATTTTCGATATTTTTTTGGAACTTTGATCAATCAGGAGGTTTCCATAACAATCCGTCCTATCCCTCAAATCGACTCGTTTGGGTCGTTATGCCGACATTCGAAGGCCTCACATATGCATTACTCATTGCCTGGTACGATAATTCTTTTATGCATTCCACCAGTAGATTTTCCCGATTTATTGCTCTGATTGGTACCTATTCTTATTCGATCTATCTACTACACTTTTTTTTCTACAAAGTTCTGATCTTAATTATGGTCAGGTACATCATGCCTGTCTCTAATTTCTATATCGCCCTTTGTTATTCTGTGTTGGGATTTTTGTTCATGGTGCCGATTGGCTACTTGAGTTTTAGGCTCATCGAGTCTCCTTTTTTGAAGCTAAGAACAAACTATATCATAAAAAATGATACAGAGCGTGTTTTGGAAGTCCGCTCGTGTAATCGCTTAGGTAGCTCGGACGGGTAATATATCGAGAGGCTTTTGATTGTAGTAGGTGTTACTCTGCGATAGCGCGAAGCTACTGTTGTCAGATTCATTCGCTTCAACGACGAATCAAACTACGGTGTCTGCTTTGTTGTTTGAGAGGGCGGCGGGAAATTTCCTGCCAATGCCGGATGTCGATTTCATAGGGACCGTGCGGACGATCAAAACCACCGTAATCGCGATAATATTTTTCCAACTTTCCGATTTTCTGATCGACACGTAACTCTCCTCGTCGCTGACTTTTCGGTGAACGGCCCCAGACGATTTGAGAACCACCTGTTGTAATCAGACGATAAATCAAATCATCTAGAGATAGTTCCGCACTCGTTCGTGGCGGTGCTTCGATGGAAACAATATCAAGTTCTTTCCAATGAGGCCCGAGTGCTTCTGCCAACTGAGCGGCTCCAGTGACAGTCAAGTCTCCCCATGATGTGCCAGCAGGCCCCTCTGGGATCGATCGAATTCCCGTGATGACCGGATATCGGCGGGCATCTGAAACAGAAAAATCTTCGGGAGGTAACAAAACGCCTTCATTGTCAACCGGATATAAACTCTGTTTGATCTCGACCATCGCTGCCGGTTTACGAAATAAGACTTCAATTTCTATGTTATTGGTCTTTCGAACGGAGACGACGTTCTGTACCCAGGGGTGTTTCTGAAATGCTTCTGCGATTGTTTGTACTAAGTTTTTATCGAGTAGTGATAATTGATCGGGCAGTCGATTTTGTGCCATTACCTGATCGACGATGTCGATGGGAACATAATGTGGAGGAGCTGGTATCAGTGAAAGGTTTTTTGTTTCTATCTGGTATTCTTCTCGCTGAGACAGATCAGGGATGTAGCTTTTGAGCTTCTGAAAAAAGAATAAACCCGAGGCGATAACTGCTAGAAATACGAGAACCTTAGGTCGGAAAAGCAATTGAATCAGTGAGGAAGGACTCAGCGCAGAAGCTTTTTCTTCTTCAAATTCTTCCTCTTCTTCAATAACTTCTTCGACCTTCTTTTTTTTGACAGGTCGCTTTTTAGATTTGGGGGCTTTTCGGCTCATACGCTCTTTGTGATTACGGGCTCTATTTAAACGAGGTACTTTTAAATGTAATGTGGTTCTTATCCTGTTGCAGAAACTATTAGGCCGGATGCATGACTCAATTCCGCTGGAGCAATTACGGTACTGGTTCTTACTTTATGATTATCGCAATCTGATGCTTGTCGAGTTGGAGTGCTCTATAAAAAAGCTGATATTGTGGTGCCAAACAGGCCGCTTGGTTAAATTTTGTCAATTTTGCGGCTTATCGGCTGTTTTTGTCAGGCAATGGATGAGAGCCCGTTCGCACAATTCGCCAAAATCAATGCCGGCTTTAGCTGCTGCTTTGGGAACCAGGGAGTGATTTGTGAATCCAGGAATAGTATTTATTTCAAGTACCCAGGGTTGCTGAAAACGATCTAAGATCATATCGACACGGACAATGCCAGTTGTCCCTAGTGCTTCACAGGCATTCACACCTGTTTTGGTAATTGCCTGAATCACATTTGTTGGGAAGTCGAAATCGAACAGATATTCGGTTGAGTCTTCGTGATATTTTGCTTCATAATCAAAAAATTCACGTGCGGTCTGAATCTGAATCAGCGGTAGTACCTGATCATTGACCAAACTGAGAGTCCATTCAGAGCCTTTGATGGCTGACTCGAGAATTCCAAATGAGTCGTAGTGAAAACAGCGAGTCAGTGCTTGCGGTAATTCTTCAGGAGTCTGTACGATTGTAACTCCCAGGCTGGAACCTTGCGCATCCGGTTTTACAACCAATGGGTAGCCCATCGTTCGTGCGTGCTGCTCAATTCGTTGTGCGTTATCTGATTCATGGATCAACACATAAGAGGGAGTATTCACATTGCATTGAATAAAACGTTCTTTGGAAGCTGATTTACTGAAGGCGAGTTTGGATGTCGATGCATCGCAGCCAGAATAGGGGACGCCCAATCGATCGAGAGTCGCTTGAATGGTGCCATCTTCTCCATAAGTTCCATGTAAGGCAATGAAGACGGCATCACAGTTAGTCCAGTCATAGCGCTCGAGATCGATCAAAGAGGGATCAATTGTTTTTACCTGGTGTCCGCGAGACGTTAATGCACGTGCCACGCTTTCTCCACTTTGCAGGCTAATGGTACGCTCAGCTGATTCCCCACCAGCGAGCACAACGAGCTTGAATGTGGGTAGGGAATCGGTTTGTGAATCGGTCATCGAGAAGCTTCCTTGCCGCCAGATTCTACTTGTTTCGAGATTTAGTTTTAACAACCTTGTTTTACAGTCAATCCGGGGATTTTAGCAATCCTGCGTCAATCTGGAAATGTCGATCTTGAGTCAGGAATGTCTGTTAAAATAGGGCGTTTATGGCCATTCTGGTCAAAGCTACTGAAACAGGCGAATGGTTTTTCTCAGATGTCGATATGCTTTTTTCCCCAACGATTCAGGTGAAACAGCAATTTTGGCCTGACCTCCTGAGTGAATCAGAGGTCGCTCAGAAAAAGCATCCAGGGTGACCCGAGCCAGATAGGATGTATTACTCAGTTTTCTTTTCCCTGTATTGTCGACTTCTGTCGTAATTTCTTCACGATGGATCAGATTTGAGTGTAAGTCATTGGTGTCAATTTCTGCAATTTCCTGAATGGTTCCTCTCAGAAGTTGACCAGGATATTCATCTAATAGAATCCGGACGGACTGTCCTGATTGAATAAACTCGACATCTTCCTGGTCAACAATCAGGCGCGCCTGAAGTTGGTCAGGGTTGCCGATCGAACAAAGCCAGGTTCCTCGATCCAGGAAACAATTTCGATTTTCCTGATCCAGCGGCGAGCCTGACCAGTTGGGAAGTGATCCTTCTTCGGGAGAAGTCGATTTGGGTGGTGCTGGAATGACAGTACCTGTAATAGGGGCTCTGAGACTAAGTCGCTTGAAGTCTGTGAGGCGTTGTTGCAGTTGATCTTCTAGATCGGTCAGTTGTTCTGTTGCAGTTGGAAGTTCCTGAGCAGCTTCCGGATCATCTAATTGACGTTTTCCCAGCGTGTCGATACGAATTTGCTGCTCGTTGATTTGACCAGTCAATTTGAGTATTTCCTGTTGAATCTGGTCATTTTGCAATTCAGCGATCAGGGAACCCTGCTGCAATGAGGTTTGTGGAGTGACTGCTGATTTCAGGAAACCAGGCGCGGTAACATAGACGTGCTTTGCGTCCTTCAACTCAATGAGTGCGGGAGTGGTAATACGATGAGGCAGAGGTATGAACAGCAAGCCGCCCAATAGAATCAGTGTCAGTGTCGTACGTACCGTAAAACGTCGCCACTGAATTTGACCTGCTTTAGAATAGGTCTGGATTTCTTTAATACCAGATTTCAAAGGCACAACCAACATTCCCATCAAAATAAAAGCCCCTAGCGCCTGAGCGATGATTTCCAGTCCATAGGGTTCCAGAACATAGTAACAAACCGACAAAATCACGATGACAATAAACCAACGGTACAAAACCGAAGCAATTCCGTAGAAAAACAAAAATCTTCGCTGACGCGTTGGCTCTTTCAGTAGCGTGGGGGCCTTGTGGCCAAAAAACCAGTGATGCAGGCGATTGGAAACAATCGTTTGTGCCCTTTGCCTCAAGTTTGGCACTTCCAGCAAGTCCAGCAAAATATAATAACCATCATATCGTAACAAAGGGTTTCCATTCAGTAACAAAGTACTGACCGAACAGATAAAAACGACATTCAGACAGAGTGAGTGAAATAATCCCGGATAAGAGAACCACCACAGGAAGACACAAATAGATGCAATGATTAGTTCTACAAAGATACCAGCTGCACTCACAATGATACGATGCCACTTGTTAGGCATCGTCCACGCATCGCTGACATTGACATACAGGCAGGGAATAAATGCCAGCAACATCACTCCTAACTCATGACATTCGCCCCCAAATTGTTTGCAGGCCATCGCGTGTCCTAACTCGTGCAGTATTTTAACAAAGGCCAGACTGAGACCAAGGAGTACCAGATTTTTTGCTTCGAAAAAAGTAGCAAAATCGGGAAGTTGTGCAATCACTGCTTCGAGCTGTGTAAGAATTAATGTCAATGCGGCAATCATTAATACGAGTGAAGACAATAGAAACAATGGCGAAAAGCAAATAGATGACCAGGGTTGTAACCAGTTCAGAAAACGATGAGGATCAAGACCTCGAAAACGAATTGCCAGGGGATTCATAAATCGGGAGCGAAATGCTTGCTTCTGTTTTTGGCTTCGACGTTCCAACAGGATTTCACCCTGCCCAAATGCTTCGGCAACGATTAATCCTTCCTGATGCAGTCGTGATAAAAATCCCTGTAGTTGTGCGGCTTCCAGTTTCTGGGGTCGAAATCGTTGTTCGTATTCACGTCGAACTGTCTCAAATGACGCAATTCCGTCCAGCATTTGAAGGATAAAAAATTCTTCATCTCGCAGTTGATAATATTGCAATGAAATCGGGTCTTTAATGCCCCAATATTTTTTGCCGCCGAATTGTAACTGTTGAATACTCAGGTCGGCTCGCTTTTGCAGACGCAGAGGTTGATTCGAAAAGTCTTGAGGACCGAACGACATGGTGGCTGTACTGTCTTTCGCAATCGAATGGGTTACTTGATAATCAGAGAAGCACGCATGCCCGGTTTGAGCTTGAAGTCGGGGTTTTCAATATCTGCCCAGACGCGGGTCTGGTGGTTGACCGGATTAATTTCCGGACTGACAAACGAAATTTTCCCTTGGAACTCGAGTTCATTCTTTGTTCCCTGATTCACGATCAGGACTACAGGTCGACCTTTCAAGTTTAGATTCTGCAGTTTAGATGCATTTACGAGTCCTTCTGCACGTAATCGATCCAATTTTAAAATTCGAAGCACGGTATCACCGGGGCGAACCCATTCCCCGTTCTTTGCCATAATTTGTACGACCATTCCCGATAGCGGTGCCACAACTTTTCGACGTTGAATAGCCAGTGAAGCAATCTGTTCTGCATTCTGTTTCAAGCGAGCTTCTAATTGTGACGTCTTCGCTTCTTCTAAGGCCTGTTCGATTTCCAATTCTGCTTTTTCTGCAGTAAGTTTCAAGCGATCCAATTCGGTTTTGGAAATACTCTTGGGATATTTTTTGATGGAATCTTCCGCGCGCTGTAACTCAGATTTCGCTACTTCATATGCTTTACGGGCAAAACGAATATTAACGTCATTTTCTGCTTTCAGATTTGACATTTCCGATTCTAATTTCGCCTGTTTTAAAAGTAAGACAGCTTCTGAATCTTCAATTCGAGCCAACACTTCTCCTTCTTGAACCGACATACCTTCTTTGACCAACATTTTCTTGAGTTGACCAACTTCACGTGCGGGGACTTCTACTTGCTCTATGAGGCTCACTAATACTGAGTCAATTTTCAGGCCGGAAGAGCTCGATGATTGTGCCCAGGCATCCGTAAAGCCACAATTCACAAACAATAATCCCGTGATAATGGTGGACAAATTAATCAACACACGTGAATGATTCATGATATTTAATTCCTGGTCACGGAGAAGGTAGAAGGAATTGATGAAGTCAAAGTCTGATGCAATCTTGGTTAACGGCGTTTTGGGGATATTTTCAACTCATATCACATCCACCTACAGAAGGCTACGTAAATTCAGGGAACTCTGCGTTCGAGATGGAAACAGATGCCAAAACTACGGAGAACATTGTCAGAATACCCTATTTTTGGGGATCCACAATTGAGATTAGGACAATGTGTCCGTTAAGATCGAGTAAAAGAATGGTATTAATAATACTGTAGAAATTAAAAATCGTTTGAAACTCTTTGCATTCAGGTACTAGTCCTATGGATCAGTCTTCAACAAAACGTGGTGATAAAACAGCTTCTCGTCGTACTTTTCTCAAATCGACGGGAGCTGCCGTTGTGGGTGGTTTTTTCGCACCTGCCATTCTGGGAGCTGAGGATAAAGCCGGGGTTAAGAATCCGATAATGGGTGAAGGTGAGTACAAATATGAAGCAATCCACGGTTGGGGCGAGGTTCCCAAACACATCCAATGGGGAGAAACACATGGTGTGTGTGTTGACGAAGCAGGATTAATTTACGTCAAGCATCGTTCCAAAAACAAGACACCTATGGATGCCATCGTCGTATTCAGCCCGGAAGGAAAATTCGTGCGATCCTTCGGCAAGGAGTATCATGGTGGTGGGCATGGTATCGACGTTCGCAAAGAAGGAAACGAAGAGTTTTTATATCTCTCAGATACCAAACATGGAGTAGTAGCAAAGACCAATCTAAAGGGAGAAGTTGTCTGGAAAATCAGTCGTCCAGAAACTCCCGAACATTACAAGAAATCAAATACTCGCTACAGTCCTACAAATGTCGCTTTTGCTCCCGACGGTGGAGTTTATGTCGGTGATGGATATGGATCGCACTTTATTCACAAATACACAAAAGACGGAAAATTCGAATTCAGTTGGGGGGGAAGTGGAACTGAAGCCGGCAAGATGAAAACGCCACATGGTATGTGGTTAGATGAGCGGAGTGGAAAACCAAAAATCGCTGTCTGTGATCGTGCAAACCATCGTTTACAATATTTCACGCTAGATGGAAAACATCTTGGTTTTGTGAATACCGTTAGCTTCCCTGCCGATATTGATATTCGAGGGGACCTCATGGTTGTTTCTGACTTGCATGCACGTGTCACATTGTTTGATAAGAATAATAAAGTTATTACTCATTTGGGGTACAATCAGGATTGGACCAATCAAGTGCTGGATGGCTTTAAAGTTCGAAAGCAGCCCCGATTATGGAAAGCAGGACGATTTATTCATCCACATGATGCCTGCTTTGACGGGGATGGTAATCTCTTTGTAACGGAATGGGTTTCAGTAGGCCGGGTGAGTAAGTTGAAGAAACTAAGCTAATGCCAAGTTCCTTAACCCACAATCTTCACGTTTCTATTTTATTCACCATGGTTGGAGCCTGATGAATTTTTCTCACGAGTTCGACGAACAGCGTTTCTTCGAAATATGGACAACGGTAAAAATTGAACGCCCTGTGAACTTTTCTCTGTTTACATTTGGTGATCAGACTTTGCCTTATTTTCTGGTATGTGGTGCGCCGCAGCGTGGTTCTACGGTTAGTATTCGTAAGGGAGAAGTGAGTATCACACGTCCCACGATTATTACTCCAGACAGTATGGAACCTGAATTTCGAAACTTCTTCGAGGAACAGGAAGAAGCAGAATTAGCGGCTTTTCTCTTATCTCGTACAGCTGGTTTTTCGAATCTCAAATTTACAAATACCAGTGGCCCCGAACGTATTGTCAGTGACAGTATAGAAGAAGCGGTTGCCAAGTTGAATCAACAGCTTGATGACGAAGAAGAGGAGCACGTTGCCATTCTCAGTGCGCCGCCTGACATGGGAGGCATTGCCGTTATGCGTTATGCCGCTGAGCGTGTCTGGGAAAGCGCTCCTGGAAATATTCAGGAATTAAGAGAACGTGGTTTTCTTAACTGACAACAGAATTTAGTTTTTCAGCTAAAATTTGTTTGTTCTCAGTCCAGCTTATTTTGGAATTTGATTCAACGTATAATACGCTTGAGGGTGAAGTAAGGATTGTCCATCACTGCTTCTCACTCCATCCGCCTGCAATTCATGAACGTAGAGTTCACGGAGGCCTTTGATCTTTAGTTTAACTTTTAAACCATCCGCAGAGGCAGTGAGGTTTTCGAACGTTAACTCTTTAGCCAAAATTTCGTCACTGCCATAAGAGGAGTGGTACGTATAAGTATAGCTCTTCATTTTATAAGATCTTGGGTCGGTGGCAGTTTTGGTATCAACGGGTTTCGTGAATTCTAATTCGAAGCCATCGGGCTGAGCACGCATTTCTTTAATTTCGAAGGGTATCTTCCGCGTCCAGATTAATCGTTGTAGTCCGTAAGAAGCAGTTCCCAGGCTGCTCCAACCACGGTTGCTTAAGCCGACGAACACACTTCCATCGGTTCCCTGGTCCATACGAAGTACGGCAGAGGCGAAGCCTGCACGGAACGGAAAGCAGGCTCCCTGATACTGACCATCAATTTTTTCCAGGAAGACACGTTGCATCGCGGCTTGTGTAAATTCTCCAATGAAAAGCTGACCATCAAACGGACCAAATTTCCCACCACTATTGTCGAGCATAATGTCAGTGGTCGACTGCCCGACTTTCTTGTATGGAAACCAGACTGCCGGAGGCTTGAGTTGCGGGAACCGTCTCATAGCCTCGGGAAAAGGGAGCCCATTGGGAATCGTTTTGATTCCCTGGATTGGCGATCCTTTCAGATTCATGGAAGCTAATGCTTCAACATGATGAAAGAAGGCTCCTTTACGCATATGGTGCAACGTATTGGTGGCGACCCAGTTTCCCTGTTGATCGGTGTAGAACATATCTCCGGCACGGTTCACACCTAATCCAGAGGGAGAACGCATACCGGCACAGACTGGAATCAGTTTTCCCTCAGGAGTACATTTCATACCCCAGCCTCGCCAACGACCTTGTGAAAATCCGAGTGTTGGTTCATGGACGGCTCGTTGTTTGTGTTCTTGTTTCAGGCCCAGGCCAATATTCAATGTCAGCCACATGTTACCCTGGTGATCAAGTTTAGGTCCATAAGCGTACTCATGGTAGTGCCCTGTCACACCCCAGCCTTTTGCAACTGTCAGATATTCATCTGCCACCTCGTCTCCATCGGTATCACGAATCCGCGTCAATTCACTGCGTTGTACCGTGTAAAAGGAGTTATCTTTCCAGATTAATCCTAGTGGTTCATGAAGTGCAGTCGCAAAACGCTTGTATGTCACATTTTTCGGCGGCTCATCATACACGCCATCTAGAATCCAGATTTCGCCTTTACGAATCGTAACGGCAAGGCGTCGTTCATCAAGCACTGCCATGCCACTCACCTCCAGTACAAGATCACCGGGCGCTGGCTTCCAATTTTGCGAACGAGATTTGGTTTGTGCTTTTGAAGTCATAATCGAAACGAGTCGATAATAGTCCTCTTCGCTCTCGGCGAATGCAGACTGTTGCACGTCAACGTGAGCGAAGCACATCATCAGCACAAAAACCAGAAGTGAGAAATGCAATCGATTTACCATTGGTATTTCACCTCAATTACGATGTTATCTTTGGCTGGAATTGGTATAAGCCAGTCGGTTTCATTTTCAATGGTATGTAGTTTACCAGTCTTTGCGAGAATTCCTGAAATTGATACCATTAAACCAGTATCATTTTTCATAGTAGTCAAATTGATCTGTTTCAGAGATTTCCCCGTCAATCCACGGAACCATAGATTTTCCTGTTTACTCAATGGCTGATTTCGTTTGATCTTCAATTGTCGTTTCAGTGTTTGTTTTTCGACAGGCTCAAACCGGTCTTCGATTTCAAATTGTTGAAAGTGATAGAGAAAGGTAGGGATACCCTCTGCATCAATTTTAAATCCTCGAAATTGATAAGGACTGTCTGCAGAACTGATTGCTGGCCAGCGTTGATTTAGACTGTTTAAGACCGCAAATGGTGATCCTGCAGGCATCAGCACAGGGCTTTCACCAAGAGGTATTGCCGGTGGTGCAAACCGAATAAACCAAGTTCCCTGTGCGTCGAGGAAGCGTCCTTTCCAGGCAATGGCAGGTCTAATATGCTCGGCATCAAATGCGAAATGAACTTTTTCCGGGAAGCCAACAGCAATCGCATGTGTTCCCGCTGCTTTCATAAAGGTGCGTAAGATAATAGGTCGTTTTTTGGGAACTAACTCATAGTTTTTGGACTTTGCTTCGATTATTTTTTCTGGTAGAGGCTGTTTCTTGCCCGCTTTAAGATAGGCCCAGGCAGAAGCGATTTGTCGATCCACATTACCATCGAGTAGCGATATATTCTGGCTTTTTCCATCAGGGAAAAAAGTAGGCATCCGAGTTCGCGGTTTGAGTGCTCCCGGGTTCAACAAAAATTCGCGAAACCAATTGGCATGCACGCGATTCGTGACATCACCCAGATCGGTACCTACCACCCCAGGCATGTTTTCACCTCGAATCGGATGGCATTGTATGCAACCTGTCTCCAGCATCATGCGACCTGCAACAGCCAACTTCGTAGAGTTATGAAAAATTTGTTTTTCTGTTTGTCTCTGAGTGCGATCTACCGCTTCAAACATCGCAGGTAAAGTCGAAATGACTTTGGCAGGAAAGACTGGCATGCGAGCCAGCATATGGGGGCGAATGTCTCCTTTTCCATTGAGAACCTTCGTTAGCCATTTTTTTTGCAACTTATAACCGACGCCCATTAACGTAGGTGGAATGCGTCCTTCATCACCCAGGTCAATATGTCCGTCAGTTTCAAAATAAGGCTTACGATTGAAACCGACACCCCCTTGTTTCTCTCTTTCGTGACAGGCGAAACAGTTGAGTTGCAATATTTGAAAGCTTAAACGCTGTTCGGTATCTGATTTATTGTCGTCGGGCAATTTTTCAAACACCTCCTGTATCGCAGTTTGCTGTTGATCATCAAGAGGATAGTAGGGCAGGCCGTTCTGATGGTTAGTGAGACAGCCTGTCGATGCTTGCTTGCCTAATTTTATAAGAGGCTTTGCATGTTCTTTCTGCTGTAAATTTTGAACTGTGTGGCAATTTACACACTTCAGCTCTACAAAATGTTTTTCCCCTTCGGCAATGAGTGTGGAATCACTGTTGGTAATTTTTATTTCATCTTGAGGTTGTTGATCTCTTAGTAAGTAGGCAGTGATGTCCGCAGCTTCCACAGCCTTTAATTTGAGATTCGGCATACGTCCTGACGGCCGACTTTGAGCTGGATCCAGCAGAAAAAACGTTAATGCCTTACGAGTGTACTTTGCCGGCAGATTCCCATGCGGAACCGACTTAACAGGACGCATTGCGGCTGACAAGCCTAGCTCTTTAATGTCTTCCGGGTCGAGTTGTGCGAGCATTTTGTCGGTAGGAGAAATTTTCGTTTCACCTGGTTCGTAGGTTTCATCCGGCTCGTGACAGGCAACACAGCCGATCTTGTGGTACAAATTCTGTCCCTGTTTCACATTTCCTTTCTTCCAGAATTCATAAGGGACTGGATTCGCACCTGTGGCCTTAATTGTTGGGTATGCGGTGCGTTGAGCTGCCAAGAATGCGGCTAATGCGTTGACCGTTTGGCGTTTTTTGTTTTCTGAGAAACCATGTAGAACGTCGGGCATCGTTGTGCCAGGTTTGACTAAATGTGGAGATGTGAGATAGTCCCTGATCCATGTTTGTAGCCGACGATTACCAATACCGCTCAAGCGAGGGCCGCGTTTGGGTTGTAATTCAGAACGTGGTGTTTGATGACAGGCGGTACAACTCAGCTCGCTCAATAATAGCCGTCCGCCAGTTTGTGATTCAATTTCTCCATGCCGTGCAAATCGATCGAAACCTGATACAAAAGGAGGACTTTTGATGTCACAGTAAGCCACACTGCCATTAAGCAGGAAAATATGCCCTAACAGAGAGAATATCAATAGCCGACTCATCGCAAGTTTCTTTCGTTCAGAGCGCTCTAACAGGGCAGAATCCGTTTTTTATTTTCGTCACGATTTAGCCCATTCTAATTCTAGGTGGATATATTGATCATAAAGTAGCATTGCATGCAAATCAATCAGGGCAGTTTAACTATCAGAGTCCATGCGATTCTTCATCGCTTCAATGAGACCTTATTATTGAGGTCATAAATCTATTTCTTCGAAGAAGGAATGGAATGCTGTAGTTCGAAGAGCAATAAGAACAAACTGGATCCGCTAAACTCAATAAGGATGTTCCTACTGAGTTTGCAGACTTAATTCGCTTTCATCGAGCGCATTTTGTAGAGTGGCTGAATATTCTTTGTACTGGCGGTCCAGCTCGGTATAAGAGGCGCCGGTTAGCTCTTCCAGAGTTTTTGCGTTGTTGCGAACTCGGGAGTTAAAGCTATAAAGTTGTGTCAGCTGACTGATAAAAGCGTCGCGATATTTTCGGCCTTCAGCATGCATAAAAAAATGAGACAATCCTGAGGCTTGACTATAGTTCGGACTTATGTTTGGGCTCGTCTGAAATGCATTACGGCCCATAGAGGCAAATGTCTCCAGAGGAATATAATAGTTGTCTTGCAGGAGACGATAACGGGCTGCGTTGAAGCGAATGTGTTTTGGATTCCCGGATCGGAAAACATCGCCTTTTCTCTCAAATGATTCCATATAGCAGGCAATGCCTTCGATTGCCCAAAAATGATTCTTCTCGCCAACTTCCCTGTTTTTGGAAACGATACCCGCTTCATAAAACAATTGATGCGTTGCTTCATGATAAAGTGTTCCCAGATCGCCATCCGCGTCAGGGCGATGGTAAAAATGAGAAATCCGATCGCCAAACAGATAAATACCGTGTGTTAATCCGATTTGTGGAATCTCTTTCTGTAATCTATTTACGTATTCTTCCCGAGTACTGTAGTAATGCATCACATGCTGATGACCATTTTTTCGTTTGAAAAAGTTTCTGGCTCCTTGAAATAACTTATTCAGTTGCTCTGGTGTATTGAAAAAGCCAACGAAGGTCTGATGGAAGTAGCGATAAAAATCTTCCATTTCGGTTGCCAATTTGACACCCATTTCGAGGCTGTGATTCGTTTTAATCAGAAAATGTTCGGTACGGATTTCCCAGGCGTTTCGAAAGTCACGCCTGATTTCCGCTTCCTGTGCTGCCGACTTCCACCGACCATTGACGTAGCGTTCTCCTTTTTCATAGCGGGCAATATGAGCGGCCGGAAGCCAGCCATACTTTTCATGCCATTGATACTTTCGGCGTTGCATCTCCTTTTCGAAAGGAGTAACCCAGTCATTGCCGTTACGAACGTAACCCAGAATCAATCTAACTGAGCGATGATCCGGGTTAAGAAAAGCGGTTTCTAAGACCAGGTCATATGCAAAACTGGGAAAGCCTGCATGCAATACTTTGCGCGAAAACACAAACAGATCATTTGCTTGTTTCTCCTGCAGATTACGAAGTTTCAAACGCCAGGCACGTTCTCCTATGGGTAGGTTAAGAGGAATTTCATCACGCACTGATTTTGGAAGTGGATTTGATTGCGGATCAAGCTCATCTAACTCTTTCAGCAACTGGGTGATTTTCTGCACTCCGTCAAGCTTTTGATCTTGCTGACATTGAACGACTAGTTTCTTCAAATTCGCTTCAAAGTTTTTTTGCAAAGCCGCGTGTTGTTTCTGATAAGTCATCAGCGCGCGAGAGTTTTGTGCGAAGCTTCGAGTTGGCATTCCCAGTAGTAACAGGAAGATCATCAGACTGTAAAACAGGATGCTGAAATTAAAACGTCTATTTGTATCTTCAACCAGTCTCAAACGGGCAATAGTGATGCCGAAAAAGGATTGATGATTTTGAATAGACATAATCGCAGTTCTTCCTTATTGAAGCCGAAGCTGGAAATCTCACTTTTTAATTGTAGACGAGGAGATCAGCGGAAAAAAGAAGTATTCTTGAGATTAACCGTGAATTCGATTAAGGCAGTCCTTGTATGACAGTTACACCATGTAATGTGACTCGATCATAAGTGGGTGCGAACTCGATTTCCTGCGATTCATTCATAGTTGGTCCGTTGCCCCCTTTGGAATAACGTCGAAGAGTTGCTTTACGGTTTCCAAAGGAACGCATTGTGTACAAGTCTTTGGATTCATCAAAGCTAATCGTATCGGCTCGAGCAATAAAGGACTGATTCATAGGAGTACGCTTATTCTTGATGAGCGTATTCCCTTCCAGTTCTGCATTTCCTTTTGCTAATACTGAAATGAATTTCTTTTTCTGACCGTTGATCTCATGCTGGATGAGTTTCAAAGAATTACTGCGCATCCATCCTGTCTGGGGAGGGAGTTTATTGGGATTAATGGTATCGAGAGGTCGTTTGACGGCTCCATAAGTAATTTGCACGCGATCGTCGAAGTTAGTACTGCGTTGTGAAACATTACCCTCCATTTTGCCGTTAAAGTCAATCCGCGTGTAGGTCCAACTATCTGTGTCGGTCTTTTGTGGTTGATTGGCTTGTGAAACTTTTGTTTGCGAGTCAGGTTTTCCCGGATTTTCTCTCCGCCACAAAATCAACCACCCGGGGCCGTTCGCTTCGGCATTGCCTGTTTCCTGATCGACATTCATCTGCCAGAAACTGGCGCGACGAATTCCAATTAATCGATTCTCCAAATACTCATTACTCTCTACTTCCACTCCATCTCGACAAGTAATGAGTTGGACTTTTGGTTTCTGTTCCTTTGAATTCTTTTCTGTAAAGGAAACTCGATCAGACAGAATGACTTCCATCTCCTGACAACGTAGCCGGTTGTCTCCCATATTGGTTCTGACTTTTCCGAAGAAGTTTGCTGTCAATCCATCGAAAATCATTTCCTTTTCCCAGTGTATTTCCAGGACCTGATCAGATTGGGCTGCCGAATGACTTTGGGGTGATTGTGCTTTATTTTTTCCTTCTGTAATGCCTTCTGCACCGGAAAGTAAACCGGCTGCGGATCGGCTACCCCCACGCACGGGGAGCAGTAGTAGTCCTTTCCCCTGAACTTCAGCCCGGTTTGCGAGACGATAGAGAAAAATATTCTCTCCTTCAATCTGAAAACCTCGTTCATTGATTTTCGCAGGACTGCCAATGATATGTACCACTTGGTCATTGCTGCCTTTGTTCCGAATATGTAATTGGTTACCAGTGATATGCAATGGTTTTTCTTGTTCACCATGAAGTTGTTGAACAGAGACATTTCCTTTGGTCCAAACTTCTGCGACTTCAGCTTTGCCGAGTACATTCTTTTGCACACGCAGTGTCATTAAGTCTGCAGTTACCATTACTGGCTCGAGCGGTTTATTTGTGTCGCTTCTACCAAAGAAATCAGAATTTTTATTACGAGACGGGATCTTAGCTCGACCTTCTTTTGAATCAACAGTTTGTTTGTTATTGGTTGAGACAGTTTTTTTAGGTTGGATTGAAAAAGGGCCACTTTGATTCATGGCGAGAGTCTGTATGCGTGTTGATTGAGGTACCTTTAATGAAAGGATTGGATCCTCGACTGCAAATGCGACCTGTTTGACAGTCGGCTGTTGTAGCTGCGTTTGATTTTCAATAGGCGCATTGGGTGCTGACTGCGGAGTCGCCACAGGACCAAACCAGACTTCGAGTCGTTTGGTTTTTCCTCTGAGTTGGGGACTGTAAATGGCAACATCCTGCTCCGCAATCATTTTATACGGATCCAATTTGTTCTCTATCTTTTGAGAGTTCTTCGATTCCCGTTGATTTGATCCTTGTTTTTTTGAATTGACTTTTTTTAAAGAAGGCAAATCACCTTTTAGCCATAAACGTATTATTTGGGCAGCGAGTGCAAATTCTTCAGTCGGTTGTCTGACGATACACTGTTTTTCCAATTCTACCATTTCGAGTCCGTTCTCTGGATCAACGGATTTTTTCATCTGTTTGGCCCATTGGGCTGCCATAGTTAATTGGCCCGTATTGGCATCGCGGTGTTTGATCCAACCAGCTCCCTGGCAGGTGACCGTTTCTAACTTCCCTTCCTGATTCTGGACAATAGTGATCTCAGGACACCGGAGTTCTGAGGATTGTTGCAAAACGCGAACATCTCGTTTGTCAGTCAGGACAATGGTTTTAGTATCTTCGTTATAGAAAAGTCGGGTCATCGTGCCTGTAAACTGGTTCTCTTCAGAGATGAGTGTGACGTTGTTACCCGTAGCAACTAGCTTTTGAAATTTCAAATTTCCACTGGAGTGACTCAGAGTAGACTTGCCTGACTCTTTTTCAATTGTACTTGGACTATCATCATTGGCTTTACGAACAAACTGTAAATTTAAATTATCGCATTGCAGAGTATCAGCCTGATGCGGGCTGGTTGGTTGATATACGCGAACGTCGTCGGTAAACGTTCCCTGATTTGTTTCTAGGTTAAACGTGAAACTTCCAGTGCTTTTTACTGTTGCAAAACGTGGTTTGCCGTTTCTTGAAGACTCTAGCTTTTTTTTCAAGGCCAGTTCCATGTACACATCTCGCCGAAGTACGATTTCCCTTATTCCCTCTGCAGCCGGCTTGAGCTCCGTTGGTTTAGTGGCAGAAGGTATCAGTTTCATTTCAATGCCTCGCGCATGGCCTCGATGGTTTTCATACGCGAAGCGTACTTCATGATCGCTCCAGATATTCATCGACGATTCATCGTAGAAGAAATTACGCCCATAAATGATGAGACCATTCGGTCCTGTAATTTTTACATTGCCTTCTAACGAGCCAGCAATCATCCGTCCAGGGTCAGTGTGTTTGACCCCAAAAGGGAATTCAAAGCGAATCAGTGCCTCTTGACTCATTAAGGCAAAAGGTTGTTCGGCTTCCCCTTTTTTGGTGTCGAACATTAACATCGCAAACGGTTTCAAGCGTGCTGCTTTTTTCTCTTCTTCCTGTTCCCATTTCTCAGTATAAACAAAGACGTTTTCATCTTGGAATTGATAACGTGCATCGGCTGCCCAAGGGCTTTCGGGAAGGTACGTATTGGCCCTCTCGTTATTGCCGGTTGCATAAGCGGGCGATTCGATGACTTCTTTCGGAAATTCGCGGCGAATTACTTTTTCTTTAATCACAAGCCGTATTGCCTGCGCATATACCAGATATGCACCAGTTAGTGAAGCTGTTGTAACCCAGATCAACAACAGACGACTGGCTATCAGGCGATCGAATAATCCATTCCGATTATGGTGAATGGCTCCGGACATAGAAATTACAAGGTCGTTTCTAAAATAGGATGTGACTTATTGAAATGAAAATTAAGATCCGATTTAACCCGCTTCAGTGTTCACTTCGGTTGATTCACGTTGTGGTTGCCAACCAATGACGTCGGTAATATCGATGAGGCCTGCTAATTGATGTTGTTGATCTACAACAGGCAGTTCGCTTAATTTGCGAGTTTTAAGTAATGTAATTGCTGCTTCCAATGAAGCATCAGACTGAATGGTTGTGGGTTCGGCTGTCATAACTTCAGAAATAGGACGATCCAGCTGTCCTTCGCGACGTTCTTCAAGTAGTCTGGCGAGGTCACTATCAGTAAAGATGCCGGTGACCTGATCTAATCCATTGACAATAATCACAGCACCACTTCGGCGACCGGGACGACTCAACTGAATGAAAGATTCTCGAATGGAAGTGGTTTCTCTGGTGACACGCACTTCCTTACGATCGCGCATCACTTCATTGATTTTCGTTAAACGTCGTCCCAGACTTCCGCCAGGATGAAATGTTGCAAATTGTAATGGAGTGAACCCGCGTGCTTTGCTGATCACGAGAGATAAGGCGTCCCCCATGGCAAGCATTGCGGTAGTCGTTGTGGAAGGCGCCAATTGATGTATGCCTGCTTCTTTTAAATCTCCTAAACATAACACTACCTGAGATGCCCGCCCAAGAGTGCTTGTCTCACGGGCAGTGATACTAACCAGTGGCAGGTACATTTTCTGGACAAGTGGTATTAAGCGCCTTAGTTCTTCTGTTTCACCACTATTAGAAAGCGCGAGTATCATATCATCTGCGTGAAGACAACCCAGGTCTCCGTGAATGGCTTCTGCCGGATGTAAGAAATGAGAACGCGTGCCTGTAGAGGAAAGTGTGGCACAAATTTTTTGCGCGATGAGTCCCGCTTTTCCCATTCCTGTGAGAATCACGGCTCCTTTTCTTGAGAGTATTAAATCGATGGCATCACAGAACTCAATTCCCAAATTCTGTCCCATCTGGCGCAAGGCATCTGCTTCGCAAGAAATGATTTCACGCGCATCACGTAATTGGTCAAACTGTGAAAACTCGATTACCGACCTTGCAGGCAGAGAACTCATTGCGCCATTCCTTTGTCGCATCATTGAGGGCATTTTCAGGGGAGCGGAAGTATAAAAGGAAGCCCAAAACGGGTCAATCCGAGTCCAGGAACATCAAATTGGCGTAAGTTACTGTTTTAAAATGGCTTATCGAACTTAGTTCACTGAAGTTATTCCAACGACTGGCAGTATAATCCTTCTTGTTATGATTTCATGACAAGGATTGTAGAAGAATGCACGAATCGACACTCGTATTTTGTATGAGACCATCTAAAATGTTTTTTCCTTCGATAATCTAGTGATAGATAGTTAACTCTATCTCACTATCTGCCACACATATTCTAAAAAGAACAATAGCCTTGGTGATTTCGATGGCGGATTCATTTTTTCATGAAATGATTTTCTCAACATCGTGAGCTATTTAAGCTTAGATAACTCAGGTAACAGTAGACGGATAATTATGTTTGTAGATCGTGTTGATATTTATTGTAAAGCCGGTGATGGTGGAGATGGTTGTACCAGTTTCCGACGGGAAGCACACGTACCTCGTGGTGGTCCCAATGGTGGGGATGGGGGTAAAGGTGGAGATGTTGTTGTGCTTGCAGATGAGAATGTCAGTAGTCTGGCGAATCTCATTGGTCATAAACATTGGAATGCGGAGCGGGGAGGCCACGGGCAAGGGAGTTTAAAAACAGGGAAAAGTGGCCAGGATGCTATCATCATGGTCCCCCCCGGTACGTTGGTACTGGACAGCAAGCGCGGGCATCTCTTACGTGATATGAAACAGAGTGGTGACCGAGTTGTCGTAGCGAAAGGTGGGGATGGAGGACGTGGAAATCGTCATTTTGCGACAGCCACTCATCAGACACCCCGTGAATTCGAGCCTGGAAAGCCAGGAGAACACCGGGATGTTTCACTCGAGTTAAAATTAATCGCTGATGTCGGATTAGTGGGAAAGCCCAATGCTGGAAAATCTACTCTATTAAGCCGCCTTTCTAAGGCACATCCTGAAATCGCTGCTTACCCATTTACCACAAAATATCCTAATTTAGGGCTTGTGCGCGTCGGTTTTGACCATCAATTTGTGGTGGCTGATATTCCCGGTTTAATTGAAGGCGCCCATGCTGGGATCGGGCTCGGGCACGAGTTCCTGAGGCACGTCGAGCGAACGCGGGTACTTGTGCATCTGGTAGAACCTTCACCCATGGATCAAACTGATCCAATTCAGAACTATCGTCAGATTCGGGAAGAAATGCGGCTCTATGATCCTACTCTGATGGAACGCCCAGAAATCATCGTCGTCACTAAATGTGAGCTTCCTGATGCAACTCCTGTTGCAAAATTGCTGGAAGAGGAGCTAGGTCATTCCATAATGCAGATTTCATCTGCTACGGGAGAAAACCTGGAACAACTGATTCGGATGATTGTCGACGAACTGCAAACGCTGGAAATTGAGGCTTGAATCTTGTGAAGGAAGACAAGTTGAGTTTGAACAATCCCGAAAATGAAGAGTCTACCCAGACTCCTACTGAATCTACCAAATCTGAAGTGAATACCAGGGAGATTCGGGTTCGTTTTGGAAAATATGGAGCGGGACTGATGATGGTGTTGGGCTTCGCCTTTCAAGCGTTTTTCAATTCGCCCCAAAGTCAAACCCAGCGGATTACTGAGTTGGGTGTACTAATGCTGGTTGGTTTCTTACTAGGATGGGCTTTTGCACGCATCCGATTTTGAAGCCTTTATGATTACCGCGTTCCAAATTGTAAATATTGCATTTCCAATTGTGATCTGATAACGATTGCAAATTCTACAAAACAGTTTTGATTCATTCCACACTCTGCTGTTACGGTAAAAATTTCAATAATGTGCTATAAGTGATTAAACAAGTGAGACTTAAGCTGAATGCACTAGAGTCTTTAGAAGACCAAATTTGCTTTTTTCCAATCATTGGTCTCATGTTTGCATAAAAGAAGTTTACCTGTCACCAACCCCTTTCGTCTGAATCGGATTCACCGACGATGGTTTCAGGTGACTCGAACCACAGGTTCAGCAAGCGATCAAATCTCAAAACCCCATTTCGAGTGATCGACCCAAAACTATCCCATTACAATCAATTAAGAGTTTGTCAGCCAAGACCCGCATCTTTGGCTGCATCAATAAGGAACAAGAGGGCATGGAAGCTCAACTTTGTCGTTGTCTCATTTTGTGTTTGGCTTCATTCATTTCGCTGGGAGCCTCTTATAAGACTCCTAATTTTGTCACACATGCACCAACTCCAGAGATTGCCAAACAGATCGGCGATGCTGCAGAAATCTACCGAAAAGAGTTAGCCATTACCTGGCTGGGTCACGAATTACCAAAGTGGTATGCCCCATGTCCGATTAAAGTCAAAGTTGGTAACTATGGTGCAGGAGGGGCTACTACTTTTTCCTTCGACCGTGGCCAAGTGTTTGGCTGGGACATGCAGATTCAGGGAACCTTGGAGCGAATCCTGGATTCTGTATTACCTCATGAAGTCAATCATACTATTTTTGCTTGCTACTTTCGTCGTCCACTTCCGCGTTGGGCTGATGAAGGAGCTGCTACGATTGTAGAACACGAATCAGAGAAAAAGCGTCAAAGATTATTAAACCGGCAAGTGATGGGAACCAATCAGCGTATTCCTCTCAGGCGTTTGCTGTCGATGAAAGAATACCCATCAGAAATGCAACAGGTCCTCACACTTTACGCTGAAGGATACTCACTTGCTGATTTCCTGCTGCAAGCCGGTGGTAAAAAACGTTATTTGATGTTTCTGGAAGACGCACATAAAAATGGCTGGGATGAAGCGATCGCCAAGCAGTATAAATACAAAAATGTTGAGCACTTGGAACAACATTGGAGTAAGTGGATCATCGCTGGTAGCCCTTCTTTACAGCTTCCTGCTGACCAACAACTTGCAACCAACGAACAAAAACCAGCTATTGGAAACAAAAACCTTGTAATTCGATCACAGAGCCCGGATGACGAAGAGGCAGAGGCTGCTTTATCACAAGGCGAACAAACAACATTGGCAAGCCTGGATGGGCAAAGAGATCAAGCTTTACGTAAGTCACGACCACTTCCCATTGAATCACGAATTCCTTTTGATGGCCGCAGAGTAAAGAGTCATGAGCATCGTTCTACGGTAGCCTTTGTTCCCGAATCAAAGCGGATCCCACGCAATGTCCTGGATCAGAAAAGAGAGCAGTCAGTGCGTGCCCAAGTTCGGTCCCAACCAAAGCGAATTGCTGAAAACAGGGGTTCTCAGTGGCCTGCCAAGCGTTTTAATCGAGTTGCGAACCCTGGCGGTGGTATCAGTCTAGGTGAGTCTGCCGAAATTGATTTTTAGATCAAGCCTCAAGGTTCGGCAGAACGGCAACCCGATAAGAGCGTCGATTTGCTGATTCAGCAAATGCAGCAGACACATCTTCCAGAGAAAATGTCTGTTCGCAAAGTCGATGAAACGGATAGGTTTTTTGATGTCGTTCAAGAAAGTTCAGCGCATTTGCGAGATCAAGGTCGATATAATTGTGAATTCCTTCTAGTCTGATTAGTCGACGCACAATATTTTCTGCTGGAAATTGAACCGGTCGCGCGGGGTATACCGAACCGACGAGAATCATTGTGCCACCAATGGCAGTTGCTTCCAGACCACTCTCAATGACTTCTGGTACGCCCGTCATATCAAACACAAAATCGACACCTCGACCTTGAGTCAAATGTTGGATCTCTGCATGCAGAGGCTGCTCTTTTTTTACTAACAATGTATGATTTGCTCCAAATTCCAGGCTCTGTTTGAGACGTGATGCGTCGATGTCTGTAATAAAGATGGATTCAGCACCTTTCGAATGTGCTACAGCCGAGGCAGTCACTCCCAGCATTCCTGCACCCAATATTAATACGGAGCGATTTTTAACATCGCCGGCAAGTCGAAACGCGGCCATAACAGTTGCGGTCGCACAATTGGCAGGACTGGCAATCAGATCGGGTAGTGATTCTGGTACTTTGAAAAGAGTCGTGCCTTTGGCCAGATGGCAATGGCTGGCCAGTCCACCACTCAGGTAATTTGCGTCTGACAGTTTCTGATGACCATACTTGAAGAGTCGAGAACATTTTTGTGTTAGTCCACGTCGACAGTATTCGCAGTCTTTGCAGGAAACGGCAACAGACCAGGTAATTCGATCACCAACTTTGACAGGACGTTCCAGAAAATCCACGGTCGGATATTCAGGGTGCATGTCGACTACGCGTCCTACCATTTCGTGCCCGAGTATGGTAGGGCAGGGAGTGGAGCGTGTACCTTGAAATGTATGCAGGTCACTCCCACAAATTGTGCAACAGAGAATTTCTACGAGTACTTCACCAGGCTGTAGTTCAGGTTGCTCTACAATAGAACATTCTAGTGTAGGCTCACTTCCTGTCAGAACGATCGATTTACATTGAGCATTCATATTTTTATATCTAATAATAATGATGAAAATAAAACTGTTCGAAATATATAACGCTATGTGTTAAGGTTCTAAAAGAGACAGGTTGATGGTTTTTTTATAGGCTTTGTACTGATGAGCGAAAAGTGTACTTCTTTATCACATTATAAAACATACTCTAGGAAACTGTGATCGTATGTAATACCTGTTCAATATGTTCAACCAAAGCCAACATGTCGTCAGGAAATACATTTCCAATATTTCCAATTCGAAATGTTTCGGCCTGACTTACTTTACCCGGGTAGATCACATAGCGGCGTTTTTTTAACTCGTCGTAAAATTCGTTGAACGAAAACTGTGGATGCTCCGGATAATAAAACGAGGTTATGATTGGCGATTGTAATTCGCGCGGTAAGAGCGTATTCAAACCTTGTTTTTGCATCGCAGTCACTAGTGTAGATTGATTTTCAGAATAACGGTCATATCTCTGCTGAATACCTCCTTCCGTTTCCAGTTCTTTCAAGGCTTGGAGAAAGGCACAGACTACATGTGTAGGAGATGTGTATCGCCATTTTCCTCCTTTGTGCTCCATTTCATTCCATTGACTAAAAAGATCCAGACTCAAAGAACGTGCGAAACCAGCCGTTTGTTCTAACATCTTCTGGTTAGCGATGACGAAACCAAAGCCGGGAACGCCTTGAATGCATTTGTTGGCTGATGATATGAGATAATCAACATGATGTGATTCCATTGAAAGTGGAATTCCACCGAAGGAAGACATGGCATCTAGGATATAATCTTTTCCTGCTTCAGCGACAATCTTTCCGACCTCAGCTGCTGGGTTCAACATACCTGTTGTTGTTTCGCAGTGAACCATTGCCACATGGGTGATTTGATTATCGGTTGCCAGGTAATTTCGGATTTCATCGAGATCTGGTGGTTCCGTTTCGGGGTACGACAACTCTTTCAGACTGATATTCAAACAGCGAGTAATTTGTGCGATACGTGCTCCATAAGCTCCGTTGGAAATCACCAGCAACTTTCCATCAGGAGGAATCACCGAGCCGATAGTTGCTTCAACGGCAAATGTACCGCTTCCCTGCATGAGTACGGATGTGTAGCCTGATTCATTAGTAGCAAGTTGAACCAGCCGATTGCGGATCTCCACCACACGTTGATTGTAGTCAACATCCCAGGTCGAATAGTCAACCTGCATCGCTTCGCGCACACTCTTTGTTGTGGTCAAAGGGCCTGGTGTCAGTAATAAGTAGGGAATCTCTGCATCCATCTTAATATTCTCTCGATTCAATTTGATCAATGATTTCTGGAAGTGTATTCAATGTTGGAATGACGAAATGGGCGCCTGCATTTTTGAGCTTGGTTTCTGCGGCGTGTAGTCTTTCTTGTTGTTGTTCGCAGTTTAACGCTTCAAATTCAGAAAGCGTTAAACCTACCTCACTGCCTGTTTGTGTCAGACCTACAGTCCACGTTCCCGCGTTCAGACCTGCTTCAATGTCAGGAATGGTATCACCGACTTTGATGACCGAAGTGGGGGGAAATACATTAAGGGCCTCCATATTTCGATAAATCATCCAGGGAGCAGGCCGCCCTGCAGGAACTTCATCTGCACACATGGAGAAATCGGGGGTATAACCATGGGAACTCGCAATCTCCAAGATCGGTTCTGCAACGATTCGCGGATAACCGGTCGTTGAGCCAATTTTCATACCCCGCTCCCTTAGCAGGGATATAGTTTCGCAGAGACCGGGAACGAATTCAGTATAGTTAAGCGCTTCTGTAACTTGCAGAGGCATAAATGTTTCGTAAATGTGCTCAACGTCTTTTTCTGCCCAGGGCTTCTGATGCACCTTCTCCCACTGCGCGGCAATTTCTGGGATTTGAAAGAGATTGCGGATGTGATCTTGCTTATGCAGGCCCATTGGCCCCCGTGCTTGTTGAGGCGTCAGTTCCACACCACAAGTTTGAAATGCTTTAATAAACGCGGAGATCGGGGCAAAACAGCCATGGTCGATAGTCGTGCCTGCCCAGTCGAAAATAACAAGTTGAATTTTTGATGCCTTCATAATGACTTTCGATTGATAAAATTACAGAGCTTGTTGTTCCAGAACTCTGTCGACGTAAGTTAAAAAATGTTCCAGTTCCGGTGTTTTATAATTGGGGATTTTTGCAGCTTCATCCCAACTGCGGAGACGTAGAGCTGCCGCATGCCAGGGATTATCTTCGAATATTTTCAGTTCTTCTTCTTCAAAGGGTCCTCCCTGGAGTTGCAGGCTCAGTACTGATGCTGGTGACAATTGCGAATGGTATTGGGGGTCTAAAGCACAACGGTAGCGTTTGGCAGCGACATGCAAACGGATTGGTTCGGTCACATCAGGAGGAAAGTATTGAAGCAGCCACTGTGCACCAATGGATTCATGTAGATCGTCTATGCCTTGTTCGGCACAGTCTTCATCATGTTTGTGTAGTAAATGACCAATATCATGTAGTAAAGCGGCAACAATTAATTCCGGAGCCTCTCCTGCTTGTTCTGCAGAAAAAGCCGCTTGCAATGCATGCTCTGTCTGTGTGACTGGTTCGCCGGCATACATCGAATTCCCTTTTTCAGTAAAAAGTAGCCGGATTTCTTTGACGATCTTGAGCGGATCATGTTTAAACATCAGGGACCTCGCTGTTAGATTTGGGTAAGAGTGCCTGAGCAAGATTCATTTCCCGTTCCTGAATTAACCAATACACAATACCGGCAATGATGGCTGTACAACAAACGCCTGCCAATCCACCAAAGGCCATCTTCCAACCATAATTTTGGGCAATCATTCCAATCGTATATCCAGATAGAATACCACCTAAATAGCCGGCAGAATCGACGAGACCTGCCACCGTCGAGCAACCTCGTTTTCCTCCCAGGTCAATGGCCATCACACCGGAAAGAAAGGAATAGGGGGCCATTAGAAAAAACGCGACTAGTGAGAGAAGCGTGAGAGCCAGAATTGGTTTTCCAGAGACATTGATAGTGGCGAGTAGTATCAACGATAAAACCAAGAGTACTAAACTAGGGAGCACGACCCGTCCATGTCTTCCACGTAATCGGTCCGAAGTGATTCCTGCCAAATATGTTGAGCAGCCTCCCACAAGAGGGAACAACATACTACCGATGGCAGCACTCCCGATATCAAATCGGGCTACTTCGTTTAGAAATGTAGGCGTCCAAAAGTTGAAGGTTTCACGCACTAAAGTGAGGCTGAAATTCATGATGCATATCAGCCAGAATAATGGACTGGCGAGTAATGGTTTTAAAACTGCTTTAATCGAAATGCGTTCTGCATGATTTCCTTCTTCGCCAAAAACATTCATGGGGTTTGCGTCAGGTTCAGGTAAACCCACATCGACCGGACTTGAGTTTAATGTTCGATAAACAAAGATGGCAATCAAAGTCAGAGAAAATGCGGCTACGAAAAAAACCGTTCGCCAATCCGTAAGAAATCCGAGAAGGGAATAATTTTCTCCGATTGAAATTAAACTGCCCAGATAGAATCGAGCGAACGCGTCTCCAAATAAGAAAGAGAGTGATAGGATCGCCATCACGGTTGCATGTCGCTCAACAGGGAACCAACGGGACGCAGTTTTCACCAGTGCGACCCATCCCATTGATTGAAAAAAACGATTACATGCCCAAAGGAAGATAAAGAATATCAAACCGGAGGCGAGTCCGAACAGAATCGAAAATAGGATTGAGCAAATCATGCCCATCAAGAAAAGTAATCTGCCGCCAAGGAAGTCTGCCAGATAACCATTGATGATTTTACCAACTGTATAAAGGATGATGCCCGCTGAGGCAACAGTCCCCATTTCGATTTTTGTAAATCCCTCTTTTAGCAGTAATGGCGTGGCGACAGCGAGATTAGAACGGCAGATGTAATAACCGACATATCCCAGGAACAGACTCAGCAGGGTCATGCGTTGCCATTTTTTTGAAGTGTCTTTAAACATCGAATACTGCTTAATTAGAGGGAGAGTCGGCTGATGTTTTCTTTTGCCAGTCCGGGGCCTGTTGTCATCCCTTTGCCACCGATACCGGTGATGAGATCAATTCGTTCACTCAGAGAGTGCTGAAAGAGCCCAGCTGATTTTTCTTCAGTATAAATGCCAGACCAGCGATCTGTGACTTTAAAATCTAGATTTACAAACATATTTCGTGCATAGTCTATCATCTTCGATTCAATCTCGGCTGACAGAAACTCGGTCGGCGGTTCCTCAGAATATTCATGTGAATCACCCAAAATAAATTCGTTGTGCTCATTTTGAGTGAACCAGATTTGAATGCCTCGTTCTTGTAAGGCTTCGTCTGGTAATTCCAGAGAAACTCCTTGTGAAAACTGAGCATTCAGAAATGCGGGATAACGTGTGAGTGCAATGGGGGAGGCAATGTTGACGCCGAGCATTCGATTATTGGGATTTGCCAGCTTGAGCATTTGCAGCTTGCAATAATGGAGGTTACTTTCAGCATAGACTTCCGGAAACAGTGTTTGTAGATCGGCTCCGGAGCAGGCAAAAACCTGCTGAGCATAAAATTGTCTGCCATCGGCTGTTTTAATTTGATTATGATTCTTACGTTCTTCTACAGAAACGACCGTTGCTTTGGGAAGATAGTCACAGTCAGATGAGCTGGCGAACCAGTTGATAAACGCACGAAAGAACAATCCAGGGTCTAACTGTAAATCATTCGGAAAGTAGAGACTTCCTTTGCAGAAATCCATATTCAAACAGCAACTTGATTGAACTGTTTCTTTTGAGTTTCGAAACTCCGCCGGACAATATTCATCATGTTGTTCCTGCGCCATACGTTTCAAAAAAGAGGCTTCCGCTTCTGTATGGGCCAAATACTGTGTCCCGACACGGCGGATGTGAACTCCCAGCAGGTCAGATAATTCAGAGTAGATCTCACAAGAAGCCAACGCTCGATCTCGCCAGATGCCGGGTGGCATGGCACTTGGAATGATCAAACCGAAATTTCTTACCGATGCTTGTTGTGGAAATACACCTTTGTCAATTAACAGCGTTTTAAACCCTCGTTGCGTGGCGAAGTAGGCATGAAAAGCGCCCAGAACACCTGCACCGATCACAACGACATCGTAATTACGCTGATAAGGTTGAGTCGACATGCTTTGCGAATCTGCAGAATCGGGATGAAAATTGAAAACGAAACAAGTTGGGGTCTGAGGAGAAGAACAGGAAAACTTCCCCCCAGACCTCTTTCAAACTTTGTTCTAGATTGAAAATTATGTAAGACTCAGTTCAAATTACAATGACAAATTGCGCAGTATAATTGATAATATTTACATCATCTTCATGACTTCTTTAACAAATCATGCCTGGGATCCCCTATGGGGAATTCGGTAAAAGCGCAAATAAGTTCCATTCGCAGTTCAGGAAAGATCCTATGTTAAGGTTCCCCGAGCGTCGCAAGATTGCTTTATTGGTGCAGACTTCCAGTGACTGGAGTCGACAGGTTATTGAAGGGATAGCCGACTATGCGACCGAGCAAGGGGGGTGGGATTTTTGGATTGAATTTCGAGGTTTGAAGGAGCAGCTTCAGTTTCCCACTTCATGGGAAGGGCACGGGACTATTTGTCGCCTGACTGATACCCGAATCCAGCAATCGATTATTGAGCGACACTTACCGGCGGTCAATGTTTCGTGGCTTGGAAAGCATTCACAAAAAATTCCCAAAGTTGTTTCGGATGAAACTGCATGTGCGAATTTGGCAGCACAGTTTTTTTTAAAGAAAGGGTTCCGCTCATTTGGTTACATTGGTCCCGACTCGAATTCGAACTATCCAGAGACAATCTTGAACCAGTTTCGACGTGCAGTCAAATTGGCAGAAGGAGTTTGTTTTGATTTCCCTTATTATGAGCTCACAAAAGAGGCAGACTATGAAAAACAGCAACAGCAGTTGAAACAATGGTTATGGGAGCTCCCGAAGCCAGTGGCATTGTTAGTTTGGTCGAGTAAAGTGGGACGGGAAGTATCTACTGTTTGTGTGAATCATCATCTGGAAATTCCGGATCAGGTTGCTATTCTTAGTATTGAGCATGATCCTCTGATGTCCTCTCTTTCACCAGTCCCACTTTCCTATATCAATCAGGCTCCTCATGCGGTAGGTTATGCGGCGGCAAATCTATTAGACCAGATGATTCAAAGAAAGCCTGCACCCAGGAAACCAGTTCTGATTCCCCCCTTGTCGATTGAGGAACGCGCTTCGACCGATACTTTGTTTGCAGATGACGATTTGGTCAGAGAAGCGGTTCAGTTTATTCGCCAACATGCTCAGGAACCATTGCAGGTATCCGATCTCACACAGCAATTGAATGTGTCCCGCCGCATTTTAGAGCATCGCTTTCAAAAGTCGTTGCACCGATCTCCGGCGAGTGAAATTCGACAAGAGAAATTAAAACGCATCACAAAATTATTACAAGATACAAACTTAACCATTTCACAAATCGCAACACGTTGCGGATTCCAGCATCAGGAAGCGATGATTCGGATGTTTGGCAGACTGATGGGTATGTCTCCCCGTGAATATCGGCAAGCGAACCATTCCCAAAAGTAATCAAACTCTCTGGATAAATGATATCTTTACGACTGGCAAAGAATCTTCTGGTTCGGAGAAGGCATCAGTTTTGCTGTAAATTGTCTCTTTCTTTGCTTGTGATGTGATAGAGAACGTGTTGTCGTAACGGATCTTTTTCTAATAGAGCCGGATGATCAAAATCGCAGAGATAAGACATACCGATTTTTTCCATCACACGCCTTGAAGCTAAGTTTGCAGGGACCGTAAAAGAAAAAATCTCACTTAGTTTGCATTGCGTAAATCCAAACTCAAGTGCAACGCGTGCGCCTTCGGTCGCATAGCCTTGATTCCAAAAGGGAACAGCCAAACGCCAGCCAACTTCGACACAGGGAGTAAAATCAGCTGTGAATTGGGGAACAGCTAGACCGATGAATCCAGCAAATTGACTGGTCTTTTTCACTTCTACTGCCCAGAGACCAAATCCGTGTTCCTCGAAATGAGCGGTAATCCGCTTGACCATTTGTGAACTTTGTTCGTAAGAAAGAATGTTTGGAAAGTGCTTCATCACCCGCGGGTCCTTGTTCATTTCTGCAAAGGGAGCCACATCGGTTTCAGACCACTGTCTTAGAATGAGTCGTGGAGTTTCTAGCGTCATGTGTTTTGATTTTCATCGGAAGCTTACAGATTTGATCAATCTAAAATATGTTGATGAATCTATGGTAAGACCAATTTGAATTCAATTCAGCTTTCACTCCATAGAATCCGCTACTTTCGCGTATGATAATCAATAAAACTCACGCAAATCACGCTCAAAATGACAGAGTTGACTCAATCGAGATTGAATTCAGTGCCGCTGCTTGCTCAAATAGATTAACAAAACTAAATAATTCGAAATCAAAGAGTTTCGAATAACTTAAGAGCGCTTCTATGGAGTATTTTTGATGAGATTTTTTTGTCTGATCGTATTTTTTACCTTAATTCACGTTTTTAATCCCAATGTGCTTTTGGCCGCTGATTCTGACAGCACACCGACATTGATTCAGGTCCCCGGTACTTGGGAAGCGCAAGCAGACGGGAAATTTTCAGACCTGGATGGTTTTGCCTGGTATCGCTGTTATGTCAAAGTTCCCAAAAACTGGGCCGATATGACCGCACGTCCGCTCTGGCGCGATTCGGTAACACTTTCGATTGAGAAATTAGCGGATGCACATGAAGTCTATATTAATGGGACACGCATCGGCCAAATTGGAAGTTTTCCACCTCAGTTCGAGAGTGGTTATGAAAACTATCAACGCTATAAGGTTCCGCCGGGAACATTGAAAATAGGGCAATACAATACGATTGCCATTCGCGTCTATAACCAGAATGGTCCTGGCGGTTTTCGCGGCGTGCCTCCGATTCTAGCAGGTTACTTTCTGGAATGTGTTCTCAAAGGGAAATGGGAATTTTTACCAGGCGACAATCAAAAATGGGCGATTGCAGGATTGGAAACGAAACCGAATGCAGCCGCTTTCGATGAATTCACACCGGCGACTTCAACTTTAAAACGTTCTACCAAACTTTCTCCGGGTCGAAGATTGGCTCCCGAAAAATCAATGGAGTTATTTGAAACCGACGGTGATATGGTTGTCGAGCAGCTACTGACAGAACCAATGATTGGACAACCACTGTTTATGAGCTTCGATGAACGAGGTCGCATGTGGGTCGTACAATATCGGCAATATCCTTATCCCGCTGGTTTAAAAGTGTTGAGCCGCAATAAATATTATCGGATGGAATTCGATCAGGTTCCTCCACCGCCACCAAAACATTTTCCCGGTAATGATCGAATTACGATTCATGAAGATACGAACGGCGATGGTAAATTCGATGAGCATAAAGTATTCGCGGGAAATTTGAATATCACCACTTCCGTAGTCAAAGGGCGGGGTGGTGTGTGGGTGCTAAACCCACCTTATCTTATGTTTTATCCAGATAAAAATAATGATGATATTCCTGATGCCGACCCGGAAGTACATTTAAGTGGGTTTGGAATTTCTGATACTCATTCGGCTCCGAATAGTCTGCAGTGGGGGCCTGATGGCTGGCTCTACATGGTGCAGGGAAGTAACGTCGTTTCTCATTTAAAAAACGGCGATAAGCCCAAAGCAAAATCAATTTACTGTGAAGGACCAGCGATTTGGCGCTATCATCCCGAGACAAAGCGTTACGAACTCTTTGCTGAAGGAGGAGGAAATGCCTTTGGTCTCGAAGTCGATGCAGAAGGGCGTGTTTACTCTGGTCACAACGGAGGGGGCACTCGTGGTTTTTATTATGTGCAAGGTGGATATTATGAAAAAGGAACCGAACGAAAATACGGCGATGTCAGTAATCCCTATGCGTTCGGTTTATTGCCATACATGAAGCATTCAGCGACACCCCGGTTTAGTCATGCACTTGTTAAATATGAAGGGGACACTCTCCCAGAACAGTATCTTGGCAAGCTATTGTCCGTCGACCCGCTTCATCAATATCTGGTATTTTCCAAAATTGAACCGTTGGGTTCTTCTTTTCAGACGGAAGATATCGGCTTCCCGTTGCGTAGCACGGATTTTGGTTTCCGACCTGTTGAAATTAAAGTCGGTCCTGATGGTGCAGTCTATGTGGCTGACTTTTACGAAGAATTCATCGCACACGGCCAACACTATCAAGGACAAGTCGATCCAAACTCCGGACGTATCTATCGCTTCAAGGCAAAGAATGCTAAGCCTCGGAAAGTTGAAGATCTCAGTAAAAAAACAACACGTGATTTGCTTGAACTATTGAAGCATTCCAATGAATGGCACCGACGCACAGCACTAAGGCTCATTGGTGACCGTAAAGATCAGTCAGTGCTTCCCATTCTCAAACAATGGATCAAGGAGGACGAGGGACAACTTGCGTTAGAAGCATTTTGGGCATTGAATCTGTCTCAGGGATTTGACGAGACAATCGCCGAAGCAACTTTAAAGCATGACAATCCAATGGTACGTTTCTGGACCGTGCGACTCCTTGGCGATGATATGGTTGTCTCCACCAACATGCGGCAGAAACTTGTCGAATTAGCGACTGAGGAACCCAATGCAGAAGTGCGTGGTCAGCTGGCGGCAACTGTCCGAAGATTGCCTGCAGATGTCTGTTTGCCAGTGGTAGATGCCTTGGTACGTTTTCAAGAAGACATCAGCGATCCGCATCAACCTTTAATGGTCTGGTGGGCACTTGAATCCAAGGCTGTGTCTGACCGTGATCAAGTGATAGAGTTGTTCCAAAATCAAGAATTCTGGAAACAACCACTTGTACAATCGACAATTCTGGAGCGATTGATTCGGCGTTATGCCACTGCTGGTACCCGCACCGATCTGATCACTTGCGCCAGGCTATTCGAATTAGCCCCCGATTCTGTATCCAGAAAAACATTGATGACAGGTTTTGAAAGTTCGTTCAAGGGGCAGTCTTTAGCCGGTTTGCCTGAAGCACTGGTGCAAGCACTCGCTAATGCCGGCGGTGGCTCTACGACTTTGCAAATACGATTGGGGAACAAACAAGCTTTGCAGATCGCTTTAGAGGTATTAAAGTCTCCCGGTAAGAACCGAGGACAGCTCATCGAATATATTCAAGTGCTCGGCGAATTACAGGAACCTCAAGCGCTTCGCCCGATGCTGAAATTGTTAAGTACAACAAACGATGCAGGACTGCAGACCGGTTTATTAGTTGCTTTACAAAAATTTAATCAACCCCAAGTCGCTCTGACAATCCTCGAACGTTATTCTGCGATCACCGCGGACGTGTTAGAAGTCGCTCAGAACACACTCGTGAGTCGAAAAGACTGGACGCGCGCATTTCTGAAAGCAATCGAAGCAGGACAAATCGAGTCTAAGGCAATTCCTATAGATATAGTTCGTAAGATGACGATTCATCAAGATCAGCAAATTGCTGCCTTGGTTGCCAAGCATTGGAAAGAAGTGCAGGGTGCTTCCAATCAACAGATGCAGGCCAACATCGCCCGGATTTCAAATTTACTGAAAACAGAGAAGAGTGATGTCTATCATGGAAAAGAGCTCTATCAAAAAAATTGTGCAAAGTGCCATATTTTGTTTGGTGAAGGCAAACGAGTGGGGCCTGAACTGACTCAGTATAAACGTGATGATTCTTTACGCATGCTGATGCATATCATCAATCCGAGTGCAGAAATTCGCGAAGGCTACGAAACATATCTTGTGATTACCGAAGATGGCTTGGTGGTTTCTGGGTTCTTGTTTGACCAGGATAAACAGATTGTTGTGATTCGTGGTGCCGATGGTCAAAATGTGACGATCAAACGGGAAAATATCGATGAGATGATCAAGCAACCCAAGTCACTCATGCCCGAAGGTCTGCTTGACAAACTCAGTGACCAGGACCTGCGTGATTTATTTGGGTTTCTACGGAGTAGTCAACCGGTTTTTAAGTAGCAGGTTCTGAAAGTGAAATTTCATGAACGACTCTAAGCAGTGATGCCGTTGCGCACTTGGTGGTTGTTCAATACTATTTTCGGGGTTAAATCCGTGTTGGCGTATATGAAAATCAGAATGATTTGTTGAATACGAAGTCATTCCCGGCTACGATCGATTCGGCCATACGAAATAGAGCCTGTCAGGGGAATGCCCATTATTATCCTGAAACAGCGAACAGAGGGAGTATTGGATAATGACTTACCGCATCGTTATCGCTTTAATACTTAGTTCTCTCGTCACTTTCTCTCTACAAAATTCACTCTCTGCAGAATCGCGTACTCTGCCAATTGAACCGATTGAAATTGGCACCATGCCCCAATTTGTTTTCGACGGTTACATTGTCGATAACTATTATGCTTTGAAATACAAACAGCAATCGATGGAACGCATTTTTCATGCGCCAAAAAAGCATGGCATGAATCCACTCATTTCCGGTGAAGGTGGCTATGTCAATGTTCGCCGTGATTCACAAACCGGACGGTTTCAGATGTGGTATCAGACCCATGCCCCGAAGCTAGATGAGCAAGGAAAATTCATCGGCGCGAATTATGCGATTGCCTACGCAGAGTCCAAAGATGGTTTAAACTGGAATCGTCCCAGGCTGGGCTTACTAAATTGGAATGGGACCAAAGACAACAATATTGTCTGGAAAGGCATTACCGACAAACGTGCCAGTGGACCATGTCTACTTGATGTACCCGAAGGGGAAAGAAAAGGGTATCGTTACCTGATGTCCTACCATACTGGAGGAGCCGGTAAAGGGATGAATGGGATTCGTGTAGTAGGTTCACACGATGGTATTCATTGGGACAAATCAAGTGACTCGCTCTTGGCAGAACTACATAGCGATACGCTGAATAGCATCGTCTATGATCCCATTTCCAGGCAGTATGTAATGTATTGCCGAGCGAAACATATTTACCGTACTTTTAAAGGTTCTATTCTCGACACAGGAGCGTCACGGCGCGTCGCAAGGATGACAGGACCATCAATCTGGGAAGAGTGGGCCACCGAACCCCAGAACATTCTGGTTCCGGACGAACTTGATAATTCGAATCAATTCAAATTTTTTTATGGAATGCCCGTTCGCTATCATGCGGGCATCTTCTGGGGCGCTTTATGGCCATTTAAAATGAACACAGATATTGTCACCGAGCTTGCATTCAGTAGAGATGGCGTTCAATTCGAGAGACTTGCTTCCCGTCCGCAACTGATTGCACTTGGAAAAGAAGATAGTTGGGATGATGGAATGGTGTTTGGAAATCATTGGATCGAAGTCGGTGATGAATGGTGGTTTTATTATGCCGCTTTTGATGGTCCACATGGTGATTCAACCGATCGAAAGTCGGGTATCGGCTTGGCGACTACTAAAAAAGAACGTTTGATTTCATTACGTGGTCCGCGTGATGGTGGAGTGATAATTACCCGAAAGATCAATTGGGGAGGAGAGAAACTGGTTCTGAATGCGAATGCGAGTCAGGGAGAAATCAAAGTCCGTGTCTCTGATGCAAAACGGAGAGTACTGGATGGATTCGACTACGATGACTGTGTCCCATTTCATTCTGACAATGTTCGCCACGAAATCCATTGGAAAAAGCAGTCCATCGGTTCTCTCAAGGGACAAATTATTCGGCTGGAATTTCTCCTGCTGAATGCAGATCTGTTTACTTTTCGCGCGGATTAATGAATTCCAAACTAACCATTCGGTATGAGTCAGCCTGAAAATTGCGCTACAATTTGATCTGCATGGTCTAGTTCCGGTATCAGGCAGGGATGTTTGTACTGCTCGATACTGCCTCCCAGTTTTTTCTGTCGTTCCTCAGCGAAACGATTCCAGGTTCCTTTAGGGAGTGAGCAAAGTTCTGGTGGAGCAAGGCGGCCTGATTGACGTTTTTCTTCGTATTCACAATTGGCCTCTTGAAGCAGTGTATCAATTTGCTCTAGAAGATCTGGGAGTTTTGTGGTCGAGAGGGAAACTGATTCTTCGACGAGCAATTGGTAGTGAGGTGGTTTGTCCCACTTGGGAATAAAGGAGTATTGACCGATTTCGAGTGACGTATTTTGAATTGCTTTTCGGACAGAGTCGACGACTTGTGATTCTGTAATTTTTTCTCCCGTCAGATTAGAAATATGCGCCCCCTTATGGAGAAATTCGAGCATTGGTGTCGTTTGATAAAACCCGGTACAACGGACGACATCGCAGATATGATAACGATACAGGCCCGATGGTGTGGTCAGTAAAATAAAGTAATTCTGACCAGATTGAAGTTGATCGGCCGTTAAGACATTAGTTGAGGTTAGCGGATCTTCTGCTTCTGGCACGAATTCAAAAAAATGAGAGGTAATGTCCAATACTCCGGTGGAAATTCCTGATTCAAGAGGAATCGTCATACGACCTTCGCTGGCCGAGAGCCCATGATCACGGATCGGTAGATTGCCATAGTACGGGGTGAGTTGTGATAGATATGCACCAGCACTCCCCCCCATCCAAACAGCAAGTAAAGAAAGGTCAGGCCAGAAATCACGTGGGTAAAGATGTCCCGTACGTTCGATGATTCTTGTCAGTTGCCGCGCACGTTGTTTCTTTTTGCGGCTGAGACGAGGCTTCAGTTTTCGGTATATCTCTGAGTCGAGCTCTTCTGCACCTGTCAGTGTTCCATCGAAGATATCGCGAATGAGCGACTCTCGATGCTGGTCCGTGAATTGCGCCATGTGTAATAGTGTGCTGGGATTTGCTGTGGTGACCATACCTACGTAAGGGTCAGCCAGCGATAAGCGGATCGCTGTGTAATATTTTAGGTATGCCTCATCAATTTGTGAAACTTCACTGGGTACAGTGTAAAGCAACTTCACAACCCGACTTTGCATCGCAGCAACCAGTCCGCTGATATTACCACAGGGGGTTCCACCGGGGGTTCGAAACTTATCAAAATTGCTGGAGAGTTGGACAATGTTTTGATATTTTAATTTTGGGTAGTCGTTGTAAGCGAGGATGCCCCAGTTCTGCCAGCCCTGGCGATAATCTTTGAGGAATGGTTCGGTAATCGGAATAAATTTGGAATCCGAGGTCGTTCCGCTACTCAGAGTAAACATCAAGAGACGATTGGCTGCTCCCAGCAATGCAGAGGTCTCTCCGTTTTTGACCCGATCAATAAATGGGCGAAAGCGTTCATAATCAGAGACCGGGAAGCGAGACTGAAATTCTTCAATGGTGCAGGCTTCGTTCAGCTTCCATTGGCGACTGAAATCACTGTTGGCATTCAAGCTCAAAATTCGACGAAGCGTTTGCTGTTGGACTTGTCGACAGTCATTGGTTAGAGAAAGAAAGGAATTTGCTGCGCGACGATATCGGCGTCGTGTGAATGTGCCTCCAGCAGCTCGTAGCAGATACAGGGTATGCATTCCTTGCTCCCCGGTTGAATATGACTACTCTGAAAATCGACTTGGTAGAGGAGAGTGTCAACTATATGACAACTCTCTTTCCACCAGTAAACCAAGTGACTAATCGTCTGAATCTTCTTCTTTCTTCTTTTTCTTCTTCTTACCAATAGAAATTTTTTCAACTCGAACTTTAGGTAAACCGAGCGCACATTGACCTTCAACCCAACGGTCTTCGAACTTTAATTTTTCAATTCGCTCTGCGCGTTTCAGTACGTTGCGTGTACGTACCAGCGAACTTTTACTCTTCAAACTTTTGTCGAGTGACACGGTGTCATCCCCTCTTACTTAAGATGTTATTTCGATGACAGTCGGTTACTATGGAAATTGACTGTCAAAACTGGCATAGTGGTATAACTTTCGCAAGATGAGCTGAATCCAGCATACTGGTCAAAAGGTGAACCCCCCGTGACGATTTGCGAAGCGACATATGGTAAAACGAATCAGCATCGATTGCAACCGCTGACAAATGAAACCTTTCAGCTGATTTACGTGAAGTCCCGATTTTCTTGCCTGAAACGATGACCGAAGGAGACCTGTTATTTCTCTTTACGATACAAATTTCACCTGGTTTGATTGGTCCATAGTCGCTTGCTACCTGTTGTCATCAATCGTAATTGGTTTGTGGGCCAATCGTTACGTCGGTAATCTTTCTGATTATCTGGTTGCGGGGCGTAAACTACGTCTTAGGCTCGCGCTGGCAACAATGACCGGGACAGAACTTGGATTGGTCACGGTCATGTACATGGCGGAACTTGGTTTTATGAAGCAATATGCTTCTTTGTATCTCGCATTTCTGGAAGCAGGGGCCGTGTTACTCATTGGGATAACCGGTTTCGTGGTCTATCGCTTACGTGCTTCTTCGATCATGACAATTCCCGAATATTATGAGAAACGCTATTCATCCCGTGTTCGAATTGTGGGAGCCACGGTCATGGTCGTTTCAGGTGTCTTGAATATGGGGTTGTTTTTGAAAGCAGGTTCTCAGTTTGTGACGGCAATTTCTGGGATGCAGGATGAAACATCTCTTAAACTGATCATGACCGGACTGTTGTTGCTTGTACTCTTTTACACAGTATTGGGGGGCATGGTATCTGTAGTCATCACCGACCTGATTCAGTTTTTGATTCTGGGCACTGGTATGGTGATTGTCACGGGGGTTGTATTCTGGTCGATCGGTTGGGAAGGTTTCTCGGCAATTGTGACAACACAAAATGGTTATTTTAATCCTTTTGATTCGCACAACCCTTCCGGTAAAGGGCCAGGGATTGGCTGGTTGGAGATCATCCAGATGACAGTCGTCATTGGGTCTGCAGCAATGCTATGGCCGACGAGTGCCGCCAGAACACTTTCCTGCCAGAGTGCGGAAGTTGCTCAGAAACTTTATACTTTAAGCTCGGTTTCATTTTTAGCACGACGTGCATTACCTGTTTTCTGGGGCATTGGCACATTTGCTTTTTTTGCTTCACAGCCGGCGCTGTTCGCTGAATTTGAAGAAGCCGTCAAGACGAATGCCTCAATCACTTCGTTATCAGCTATGCCTCTCTTTCTGGCGAAAGTAGTACCTACAGGATTATTAGGACTTGTGACGGCGGGTATGATTGCCGCTTTTATGTCGACTCACGACAGCTACTTGCTCTGCTGGAGTGGTGTCATTACACAGGACATTGTGGCACCGCTTGCGGGGCCGATGAGTCAACGTTCTCGAATTTTGCTAACTCGAATTGCGATTTTCATCATTGGCGCGATGTTGTTGACTTGGGGGCTCTGGTATGAAGTCAGCAGTGATTTGTGGGGCTATCTTGCTGTGACAGGGACCGTTTATCTCTCAGGAGCCATTCCTACTGTAGTGGGAGGCTTGTACTGGAAACGAGGTAGTCAGGCAGGGGCTCTCGCAGCGATTCTCGGTGGGCTACTGGGTCTTTCGGCAATGGGGCCTTGTGTGGGATATATTAATGAAAAATTCTCATTAGGAGTGAATGGAACACACCTTACTCTAATAACGTTTGCATTTTCTATCATACTTTACATTGCTGTGTCTCTCATATTTCCTGATAAAGCACCTCAAACAGAGACAGTAGAAACGAGCACTTTTTCATAATCTCCATGAAAGAAAAACGATGTATGCGTGGATGACGATTTGGACGCTGTTACTGATCATCAGCGGTTTGGCTTTTCTGGTTGTACTAGGGTACGTTGCCTATGGAGTCAAATCAGAACTCCTTGAAACCTTAAACGATCTGAAAGAGGACGTTGCTGACTCACAGGCACATGAAGAAATTCTGGATCGTCCTATTGAATAGCTCTGTAACATCATGTTTATGCGACTGAGCTATGATGTTCGTAAACCTCTAAAATTTCAGGATTTCCGAAATAATTGACTGGTGTATCGGTTTCGATCATGTTACTTTTAGTCTACAAGGAGCGGGCCTTCTCGGAATGTGAAGAGGTGGTTTCGTAATTTAACTACCAGGAGTCGCGTCGTTTATGATGTGCCCTTTTTGTCGTGATGGTGAGACGAAAGTGATTGATTCTCGTTTGAGTCAACCTTTCAGTGTGCGCCGAAGACGAGAATGTCTGGCTTGCGGTAAACGTTACACGACTTACGAAAAGATTGAAGAATCACCTCTGAAAGTCATCAAGAAAGATGGTGCACGTGTTCCCTTTGACCGTACCAAGATGGTGAAGGGTATAGAGACCGCCTGTTATAAAAGGCCGGTTAGTCCTGATAAAATTGAAGCACTCGTATCACAAATCGAAGCTGAAATTTATGAGAACTTCGATCGCGAAGTTCCCTCACGTTTTATTGGTGAGCATGTTTCTGCGGTTTTGAAAGACGTCGATCAGGTTGCCTTTGTACGGTTTGCATCAGTTTATCGCAACTTCACCGATGCGAACGATTTTGTGACCGAGATCCAACCCATGTTACGAACTGATGATTAATTAGTAACTGTGGATCAGGCGATAATTTCAGGAACGACATTTCCGGCCACGCCGGTGACTCGCATGTCGAGACCTTGAAATTTAAAGGTAAGACGTTCATGGTCCATGCCTAACAAATGCAGTAAGGTGGCATGAAAATCATTCACGTGCATTGGGTTTTCAGCGACATGAAATCCGATATCATCTGTCTTGCCAAAAACGAACCCGCGTTTCACACCGCCGCCTGCCATCCAGACTGTATAGGCATCTTTATGGTGGTCACGACCAGGAGCCTTTCTGTCACCTTGAACCATGGGGGTTCGTCCAAATTCAGCACCCCAAACCACGAGTGTATCATCCAACAGACCTCTCTGTTTCAGATCGCTAATCAGGGCTGCAATGGGCTGGTCGACTTGTTTGCACTTCTTTTGAATGTTTTTGACGAGACTTCCATGATGATCCCATCCCTGATCAAACAATTGCACAAACCGCACACCCCGTTCCACAAGCCGTCTGGCTAACAGACAGTTATTCGCAAAACTTGCTTTACCAGGTTGTGTACCATATTGCTCGTGAATATGTTTGGGTTCGTTGGAAATATCCATGAGTTCCGGGACTGCAGATTGCATACGGTAAGCCATTTCATATTGGTTAATGCGCGTTGCGATTTCCGGGTCACCAACATCAGCCAATTGGACTCTGTTTAATTGATTCACACTGTCGATAATACGCTTGCGGTCATTACCAGTCATGCCTTTGGGATTGGAAAGAAATAATACCGGGTCTCCCTGTGAACGAAATTCGACACCCTGATAAATGCTGGGCAGGAAACCACTGCCCCAGAGGCTGTTACCGGCTCCCGCGACGTTACCAGTAATTAGCACTACGAATCCAGGAAGATTATTATTTTCCGAACCCAGGCCATAATTCACCCAGGATCCAAAAGAAGGGCGACCGAATCGTGAAAAACCGGTTTGAAAAAATAGTTGGGCGGGTGCATGATTGAAATGATCGGTTTTCAAAGAGTGGATCATGCAAAGTTCATCGGAGACGGTTCCCAGATGGGGCATCAATTCTGAGACATTGATGCCGGCTTCTCCCTGTTGCTGAAAGGCGAACGGACTTCCCATCAATTTGGGTTGCTCACGAATAAACGCTAACCGCAAACCTTCCCAGAGTTTGTCGGGAACGAGTTCTCCGTCCAGCTCTTGTAGCTTTGGTTTGGCATCGAAAAGATCAAGGTGTGAAGGTGCACCCACCATGTGCAGGAAAATTACGTTTTTGGCTTTCGGAGGAAAATGCGATTTACGGGCTGCCATCGGATTTGTGGCTGACGGAGCCGCTGCCTGCAAGCTATCAGTTAATAAGGCTGTCAACGCAGCGCCGCCTACCCCCATTCCTGCGCGTTGAAAGAACTCACGTCGGGTATAATTCAGCAATTGCTGCCAGTGGTCGTTCATTATTATCCCTTTGTAATTGTTTCATCGAGATTCAACAGAATGTTGGCGATATAAAGCCATGCTGCCATGCGTGTGGCGCCCACTCCCTCAGGACGATTCTCTGCCGAGATTAGTTTTTGGGCTGCTTGGGGATGTTCCTGAAAGTATTTTAATTCTTGCTGAAACACTTTCGTCAGAAGGTCCACTTCTTCCGTCTTTGGTTTACGGGCTACACAGAGTCGGAATGCATAGGTAACCCTTTCGCGATCACTTAGATTGGAAGCGATGTCTTTTGTTGCCAGTCGTTTTGCCAGACCAACGGCAATTTCAATATAAGCGGGATCATTTAATAATGTGAGTGCCTGCAGAGGAGTATTGGTTCGCGAACGATTGATCACGCATGAACCTCGATCAGGTGCATCAAAATTCGTAAAACTGGGATAAGGGGCACTTCGACGCCAGATCACATACACACCTCTGCGGTAGCGGTCTTCTGTTGTAGAAGTGAGATACTTGGGAGCATTACGGCCGACATGTCTCCAGAGTCCCTTTGGTTGTGGCGGATAAACGGGAGGCCCTCCCATTTTAGTTGAAAGTAAACCACTAATGGCCAGTGCATTGTCTCGAATACTTTCTGCCGCAAGTCGTAATCGTGGACCGCGCGTATATAACTGATTATAAGGGTCTACTTCCAATAGAGCCGGAGTCACTTTTGAAGATTGTTGATAGGTAGCCGACATCACAATCAGTTTGTGGATATGTTTCATTGACCAGTTGTGCTCCATAAATTCAACTGCTAGCCAATCAAGTAATTCAGGATGAGTGGGAGCATCGCCCTGGCTGCCAAAATCTTCTTGAGTTGCTACGATTCCATGCCCAAAAAATTGAGACCACCAGCGATTCACTGTTACACGGGCAACCAGTGGATTCTCTCTGGCGACCAACCATTTCGCGAAAGCGAGACGATCTGGTTTCCTGTTCGTTTTTAGAGGATGCAGGGCATCTGGAGTTTGTGGTGTGACTGCGGCTCCTTTATTAAGAAAGTCACCTCGTTTGAAAATGTGATTCATCCTCGGTTCTGACATTTCAACCATCACTAATGTTGTGTCAGGTTCAAATGCTTTTAATGCGTTTCGAATACGATTGAGATCTTTTTCTAAAGTAGAGTAAGCTTTGTCTTGTTTTTGTTGAAAACTTTTTAACTCTTTTTTTTGTTTGCTTGTACGTTTTTCAGAATTGGTACGGAGAATTTTTTGAACTGTTACAGGAACTTTTGTGCTTTCTTCACTGTTTTCCAAAAGTGCGAGCATAGTTTCTTCCCACTTTGGTAGCGATTCAACCAGCGCTTTTTGCCGGGCGTTTAATTGAGTCTGAACAGCTAATCGTTGTTTGGTCAGTTCGTCCTTTGTTTGTTCTGCCTTCTTATCCAGAGGTAAGGCCAGCTTGGGGCCGGTAACTTCAAATGTCACACTTTTGCCAACCTGTTTTACTTCCAAAGGAGTGTTGTTAAAGAACGCAAAAATTTGATAGTAGTCCTGCTGTGAGAAAGGATCATATTTATGGTTGTGGCATTGAGCACATTCGAACGTGGTTCCCAGCCAAACCAGTCCGGTAGCGTTCACGCGGTCAAAAATCTGATTGACACGATTTTCTTCCGGGTCAACTCCTGCTTCAACATTACAGGTGGTGCAGCGGTGAAATCCGGTGGCAATTTTTTGGTCGATGGTCGCTTGTGGCAGGAGGTCACCCGCTAATTGCTGAATCGTGAACTGGTCGAAGGGGAGATCCTGATTGAGAGACTTGATAACCCAATCGCGATATAGCCACATCTCGCGTAATTGATCTGCCTGAAAGCCGTTCGAATCGGCATAGCGTGCCAGATCGAGCCATTGCCGTGCCCACTTTTCTCCATAGCGCGGAGATTGTAACAGAGAGTCAACATACTTCTCATAAGCTTTTGGCGAAGGATTTTTTTCGAAAGCAATTACATCCTCAAGTGTCGGAGGTAACCCGATCAGATCAAGAGAGACGCGCCGCAGTAAACGTGCTGGACTGGCTGGTTCTGCTTGCGAAAGCGGTGTCTCCTGACTTCGTAGTTTTTCGACAATAAAAGAATCAATAGGATTGTTGATACGAACTTCACCTTTGAGAACAGGTGGCATGTTTTTGACAGGTGGCACATAAGCCCAGTGCTTAGGCTCTTCTGACTCTGTTGGCCAGTGTGCACCCTGATCAATCCATTGTTTCAGAGTTAGGATTTCCTGACTGGAAAGACGCTCGCCTGCATCAGAGGGTGGCATCTGTTCTTTTTCATTCTGCGTTGAGATACGATGGTAAAGTATGCTTTGATCACTTTTGCCAACAACAATTGCTGGTTCACCAGAATCATTTCGGAGCAGGATGTTTTTGCGGCTTGTGAGTCGTAAGCCCCCTTCGCGGTCATCTGGACCATGACAGTCCAGACAATGTTTAACAAAGATAGGACGTACGGTTTTTTCAAAATCGATTTGCTGCTTAACGATTGGTTTTGTTGCTGATATAGAATCGGACCAGCATACAGACGAAGTGCAGAGAATGGTGGCCAACATTATTGGGGGGCAACAAATGACAGATCGCATACATTGAAAAGCATACATACGCATTCAATCCCTGACAGTTAAACTCCAGTAGAACTGCAATTACCTGCAGCATGTCCTGGTAAAATAATTGTAGGTCTTGCCGGTCCGTCAGAACGGTCTAATTCGGGAGACGGTAGCCAAGCACCATTGCCTGACGGGCTGATTCTATAGTCTGGTGGGTTGTGATGATTGATTCTTCACAAGGGGAGAATCAATATATCAGGATATCTTCAATTACTGGAAATTTCAAGTTTTTTATCAGTAGACATTCAAGGTTGAACCTTATGAAGTCAATGTAGTTTACCGATTATCAAAGGGAATGCCTTTGGTGGTTTAGTATTAGTCTGGTCTGTAAGTTCTTACGTGGTGGTTTCTTTCGTTTTTTGGGTTTGGGCCAGGCCTTGAAAGGACCACCATATCCGTCGCGTAACTCATCGCAACGCTTACGCATCTCTTTGAGCACCTTTGCATAATTGGGATCATATGCAAAATTGATTAATTGATCAGGATCGGCCTCAAGGTCGTGTAAAAATTCGAAGTCGTTTTCAAAATAACGGGCATAGACATAGCGCTTGCCGCGCACACCTTCCCACTTTGGTATGCCTGCATTATCCATCAAATGTTCGCAGAAAAAATCTTGCCTCCAATTCACAGGCGTTTCTCCTTTAATGAAAGGCAAGAGCGAGCGCCCCTGGTATTGGGCAGGGATTTTGACGTCAGCTAAATTTAATATCGTCGGTGGAATATCGATGTTTAATACCATCGGTTTAAGAACGCGACCAGACAGAGACTTTGGCTCGCGTGGGTCATCGATGATAAGAGGCACACGTAGTGATTCTTCGTAATGCGACCATTTACCGGCAAAGCCTCGCTGACCCATGTAATATCCATTGTCGCCGGTATAGATGATGACGGTGTTTTGATCGAGCCCCTGCTGCTTCAGTGCTTTCTGCACACGTCCGACAACATGGTCGACGCCACTGATCATGCGGTAGTAAGCTTTCATATTGGTTTGAAATTTATCGGGAGTATCCCAGCGCCAGAAATAACGTACACGGTTAAACGATTTTTTGAGAAATGGCGGCTGGCTTTCAAAGACTTTAGGATTAGAAAGTCGAGGTTCGGGTAGCGTTAAGTCTTCATACATGCCGTCCACAACTTTAGGCCAGGGGTAATGTCCTATACCGGGGCGCTTGTCTCCATCTTCTGCGTGAACAGCGTTAAAACTGATCGAAAGACAGAAAGGTTTTTGTTTGGTTTGTGATTTGATAAATTGGATTGCATTGTCGCCTGCAATTTGTGTTTCATGTCGTGTGCTTCCATCAGGCATTTTTTTGTGATAAGGATTACGATTGTGTGGTTGGAACGAATCGAACATTTTGGCGATCACGTCTCGGGAGAGACTAACGCCAAATTTACCAATGAAGCCGGTCTGGTAACCATTTCGCTTTAAAACTGCCGGGTAGCTTTCCTCTCCGAACTTTGAGGCAATGGGAGGCGTGCCGAAGGTGTAACGATGGGTACGTTCCACGAGTCCCGTCAGAATCGATGCCCGACTGGCAGCACAAATTGATGTTGTTACGAACGCATTTTCAAATCTGATACCTGCAGCCGCTAATGCGTCTACATTCGGGGTTTTTATAATTGGGTGTCCTGCACAACCGAGTGTATCATCTCGCTGATCGTCAACTAGAAAGAAAACAATGTTGGGGCGGGCTGTTCTCTCTGCCGCATTTGCCGATGGGTTCATTACGCCAAAGGCTAACAATGATAGAATGGTCAAACTAATAACTGAAGAGGGCATTCAAAACTCCATGACCGAAATATGGGGATAATTATGTTTCGAAGTGTGAGTAATTACGATTTAATTTTCTTCTTTTTTTTAATCTGTGGTTTCATCTTTTGAGCAGACTTGCCTGCAGCAAAGATGTCGACGGCACCATTATTCTTTTGTGGCTTACCGGGAGTGGAACGACCCCTTTCAGCATAACTTTGCAATAATTCTGTTAATTCCTTTACGACTTCAGGATGCAGGTGTTGTACGTTCTTTTGCTCTCCCAAATCATTTTTTAAATTATAAAGCTGAATACTTGCAAACTGGCTCAGATCATCTTTACCAGGTCTTGGAGAACTCCAGCCTCCCGAACCAGGGCAGAGTTCGAGTTTCCACTGATCTTTTCTGATCGAAAACGCGCCACGTATCGAATGATGGACGGCTGCCTCTCTCAGGGGGCGAGTTGCTTTCCCTTCCAACGCGGGAAGCATGCTGACGCTATCTTCACCTGCTTCATCCGGAAGTTTAGCTTCAGTAATGTCAGCAACGGTTGCCAGCAGGTCTGTCAGACAAGTCAATTGATCAGAGTGAGTTCCTGCTTTAATGCGAGCGGGCCAACTTGCAATAAACGGGACACGATGTCCGCCTTCATAGATATCTGCTTTGTGCCCTCGGAATTGGTAACTGGGTTGATGATCTTTGTCAGCCATCTCTTTAAAATTAGCCGCTGGTGAACAACCATTATCGGCAGTGAAGATGATTAAAGTATTCTCGGAGATGCCTTGTGTTTTGAGGGCATGCATCACTTGTCCTACTGTGTCATCAACCTGCATTACAAAATCACAGTAGGCATTGATACCACTTTTGCCCTGCCATTGAGGAGTGGGAAGAATGGGTGTATGCGGGGCGTTTAATGGAAAATAGACGAAAAAGGGAGTACCCGATTTTGAAGCTGCTGCCCTTTGTTTAATAATATCAACCGTTTTTTTAGTGGTGCGTGGGAGGACATCAATCGCTTCGAAATCCTTATGTGCTGGACCATCTCGGTGGAATGCTTTGGTGACGGTTGGGATTCCCTGGCTCCGATTATTTTCGATGTAGACGTATGGGGGCATATCTAAAGAGGCGCTAATCCCAAAGAAGTAGTCAAACCCGACACTGTTTGGTCCATTCTGGATTGGTTGGGAATAATCGACTTCCCAGCCCAGATTGGTTTTTTTGTTAAATGATTTTTCAGTAGCGACGCCTCCTTCTTTCAGAGTCCAGTCCATACCTAGATGCCATTTGCCGACACAGGCTGTAAAGTAACCATGTTGTTTTAGTAACGTTGGCACGGTCAAGCGATTTTCTTCAATCAGTCGGCGCGATAAGCCCCAGAGCACACCACTTTTCAGTCGGGAACGCCAATTATAACGACCAGTTAAAATTCCATATCGAGTGGGAGTACACACAGAAGAGCTGGAATGAGCATCGGTAAAAATCATGCCACTTTGTGCCAGCTGATCCAGATGTGGAGTTACAATTTTGCATTTTGGATTCAACGCGCGAATGTCTCCATACCCCATGTCGTCCGCAAGGATGTATATGATATTTGGAGGAGCGGCTTGGGCAGTATCCTCCATGGTATAGAGTATGATGAAACACAGGCAGAGCGTAGCGGGTATCAATTTCATCGGAGCCTCAGAAAAATAACGAAAATCAGGGAACGAAAGGCTGGAAATTCAGTCTAACAATTGACAGCTGTATTTCACAATCCAGCGAGTAAGCTTAGCATTAACTTATGGAAACGAACTTGATTTATTGCTGATGTGGGTTCTTAATTTTAGACTTTCATTTTCTAGCGACTTATCGTTACTATATACCTGTATCAATAAATGCTAAAATAGTGACTCGACAACGGTATAAATATGCGAAAACGTGGTTCTCTATAATTTAAATTGAGAATGCAGTTCCTTCTGCACCGAATATAAAGTAAATTCAAGTCCTTGTATCATAGCATTTTATAATGACCGACATCCGGCATCTCGGTCAACTCCATTTGTTTGATCAGCCCAAATTTTGAGGAACAACAGCGTGAAATCTACCTGGGCGTGTCTTATTGCAATTCTATGCTTTACGACGCATTTAACAGAAATCCATGCGCAGCCCCGTCCGAATGATGATGGTGAAACAGAAGAAAATCGGCGAACGATAGCGAATGTATCTGCTATTGGACAATATCCGCCGCTTCCGGTTCCCTTTTTTCGAGGTAATGATCCACGATTCACAAACTCACAAGGGTTTTATTTCCATTTTTGGAAGTTTCTCCTGGTCGTGTTGTTGTTTTTGCTTTGGGCAAAAACATCTTCTTGGGTCGATGAAGACAGCCGTGGTTTGAAGAGTAATACCGAGTTTTGGAGCTCTGCTATCTTAGTTGCTGGGGGACTTGGTTTTCTCCTTGTATTTTGTATGCCTAGCTTCATCGTTGGATTTTTTGTGCTATTGCTGGCTTACGGAACGCCTTTAGGATTTTATATTCATGAGCGAAATGCCAAAGTTCCCCCTTCCAGCAGAGTGATGACTCCCGATCACATTCGCAATTTAACCATCCGATATCTGGCACGTATGGGAATTCGTATTGGTGGTACAAAAACTCAACAAGCGGCTGTGGGGCCTGATATCCGTTTCATCGGAAAGTCATCGACCGGTCGGGGCGATGATCCAACAAGTTCACGACGTGTTGAAAATTCACGCGGTTTTCTTGCAGCTAAAGAATTGGTTTATGATGCCATTATGCGCCGTGCCACTGATGTGCATCTTGAACCCAAAGAAGATGAAGTGGGAGTGCGTTTACGTATTGACGGAGTTATGTATCCCACAGAAGGCTTTGACCGTTCTATCGGCGAGGCCGTTCTGAATATCTTTAAAGTTTTAGGTGCGATGGATATTACTGAGAGACGTCGTCCACAAGATGGTAGTTTCCGCGCGATTATGCCAGATCGTGAAATTGATTTTCGTTTAGCCAGTCAGGGAACACGGCATGGCGAAAAAATGAGTTTAAGAATTCTCGATCAGACAAACTCGATCGCTTCATTGCCAGAGCTCGGATTACGCAAGCAGCTTGTGGATAAGTTAGGAGCAATTGTCAAGCAGCCACATGGTTTATTTTTGTGTTGTGGTCCCACGGGTGCAGGTAAATCAACGACTCTATTTGCCGCTTTGCACGAAATCGATGCGTATCAGCGAAATATCATCACAGTTGAAGATCCGGTGGAATATCGAATTGAGAACGTGACACAGATCGAGATTAACCAAAAAGCCGGTCAGACATTTGCAGAGTCATTGCGGAGTATTCTTCGTCAGGATCCAGATGTGGTTATGATCGGAGAAATTCGTGATGCCGAAACCGCGCGCATTGCTTGCCAGGCAGCGAATACCGGGCACATGGTCTTTTCGACGGTGCATGCCAACGATACGTTTACAGCGTTGTATCGTCTGATTGATCTGGAAGTGGAACCGTTCATGCTCGCAAGCTCCCTGTCTGCCTTGCTGGCTCAGCGGCTTGCTAGAAGGTTATGTCCTGACTGTAAAGAAGCATACCAGCCCAATCCTGAGTTTTTGAAGAAAGCAAATTTACCTCCAGAAAAAGTGAAATGTTTTTATAGGTTGCCTAAAAACAGGGAATTTGTTTGCCCTACTTGTAGTGGACTGGGATATATGGGACGTATCAGTGTTGTTGAATTACTCGAGTTTAATGAGCGGATGCGAGACATGGTACGCGATGCCTCTAATATGTCTCAGTTGAAAGCGCAGGCACGAAAAAATGGTATGCTTTACATGAAAGAGGAAGGCTTAAGATTGGTTGTGAAAGGAATCACTTCTATTGATGAATTATTGAGAGTTGTGAAGTAATTCACGAATCGTGAATTACTAGATCTAGAACACTGCTTCTGATTCTACGAGTTTTTTTATTATATTGTTTATTGACAAATCATTCCGGAAATCGAGCATGATCGACATTTTACTTTTGGCAATTTTGGGAATTGTGACTTGGTGTGTTGCCAGTGAAGGTGCCTGGGGGGCGGGGTTTATCTTTGTCTCTGTTCTGTTGGCTGGTCTTTTAGCGATGAACTATTTCGAGCCTTTGGCAACTTTCTTGACGAATAATATTGCTAGTTCCGGGGCTTGGCGGCAGCGCTGGGATAGTATTGCCCTGGTTGGGTTATTTGTTGCTTTTATTTTTCTCTTTCGCGAAGTTACCGTGCGTATTGCTCCAACTTATATGCAGGTCCATCCTCTGGTTCATGAAGTTGCAAGATGGAGTTTTGCATTCATGACTGGATATATTGCCATGGCATTCTTACTGACGGCTTTGCACACAACGCCTTTGCCGCGTGAGTTTGGTGGTTTTACTCCAGAGAGAGCCAATTTTTTTGGAGCTGTCGCCCCAGATCGTCAATGGTTGGGTTTCTCGCAATACGTTTCTGAAAAGTCTATGCGTAACGGTTCTATGGGCCATATATTTGATGGACCTGAATACACATTTCCACAGCATCAGAATAGTATCTGGCCATCTTTTCCCATTCGTTATGCAACGCGAAGAGGCCAAGGGGCAGCCAGTGGTGGGCAGGCTGCGAAACCGTTAACAGAAGAGAAAGCCAGTCGTGCTTTTTAGAACGTACGTTGGTGTGTCTCAGTCTTGGCTGAACTGGTGGCGGAATAAATCCACTACCTGTGGAATGAATTTTTCAAAAGCCCGCGCTCGATGACTCAGATGCTGTTTAACAATTGGTGCTAACTCTCCGAAGGTTTTATGCAATTCAATGATTTCAAAATAAGGATCGTAGCCGAATCCGTTTTGCCCTCGTGGAGCCTCAGTGATTCGTCCATGGCAACTGGCCTGTGTCTGTAAGCAAATTTCTCCTTGCGGATTAGATAACGCGACATTACAGATATACGCGGCGGTACGTTTTTCTTCGGAGACGTCCTGCAATTCCTGAATCATTTTGGCATTGTTCTGCTCATCAGTTGCATCTTCGCCACTGAATCGTGCCGAAAATATCCCTGGTGCACCATTCAGTGCATCAATCATTAATCCACTGTCTTCACCAATCGTCCACTGGGATGTGTTGAGCGCGACTTCCGATGCTTTTTTAGCTGCATTTTCTCTAAACGTGTTGCCGTCTTCCACAACTTCGGGTACATCAGGGAAATCGGTTACACATTGCATCTGGATACTGTGTGGTTTTAATAGATCTGAAATTTCATCAACTTTTTTTTGGTTACGACTGGCTAAAATGATGGAGGGAAAATGAGACATTAGTCGGTTGATTTTCAAAGTAACTATTCAGAAATCATTACTTTGGGTCGGACAAACGACGGTTTTCCAAGCTCACCGTGCAAAAAATAAGCCTTCCCAACTGCTTGCACTTTAACAAGCTTGCGTTTCAGAGGGAAGGCAATCAGCCTTTATATAAGCCGAACGATATTTACTTTGCTTTGGGGTTTCGAATCAAAGTTGGTTTGGGATCAAATACCCAAGATGCCACAGGTGGTGATTGTGGTGTCTTTCCGGGAATCACAAAGTATTCTGCTGTCATCGATTCAACGCCCGTTTCTGGATGTGCTTTCATTTTTGCTCCAAATAGCTTGGCATATTCGGTGAGCCGAGGATCGTTTGGTGAATCGAAGGAGCCGACAGTGACAACGGATCGGTATTTTTCATGCAGGATATATGCATCAATGTTCTGAGGTGCTGAAGCTGGGAATCCATAGCTTTTAGCATTTCTGAGTGCTTTGGCGAGAGACCAGGCATTCTCGGCAGCCTGATCCAAAGCATTACTGATTTTTAAGGTCTCGGAAGCATTTTGAAATCGTGAAGTTGCTGTTTTAGTGACAGAGTTTCCATAGAACGATGCCACAACGAGAGAATATTTTCCCTTATTTTTCAAAAGTGAGTATTCAATGCCAGAATTGAGTTTGGCAATGAGAGGGTCCTGTTTTCTTTGAGCCACTTCTTGTGGTGAAAGCAGGGGATTGATAGTAAGAAATGCTCCACTCAGTGGTCCTGGTTGTCCAGGAGTTTTATTATATACGCCATTTTCTGTAAGCACTTTTGGCTGAAATTTTTTGAGATACTTAAGTGTCTTCTGGGCAACATCGTCTTCACTATCAGAATAATTACCGGCAATCACTGAAATCATCGCACGTTGTGCAGCATAACTGCGGCGTTCTTCGCGACCGAGGCGATCGAGTGTATTAAAACGTTGGATCACAGATTCCTGGCTGAAAGTATAGGCAGGAATTCCACGCTTACGTAATTCGTAGACTAGTTCGTCGGCTGCCTCCTGCGAGCTTAAACCTTTTGAGCGTCTGCTTTCAGGAATGTCACGTAAGCTGGCTACCATGATCATCCAGGGACCATGCCGCTTGGTAAGCTTATATTTTTTACCTTTAACGGCTTCAATTCTTGCATCTGCTTCTGGCGGAAGACACGTTACAAAAATGGCCATAGCCAAGGTGATGATTAGACTTTTGTAACATAGTCGCATGGTCCGCATATCAGTATCCCTTCTGAAAGCGTCCGAATTGGAATAAATTTATTAGCGAGAGCAGGCATTGATTTCCAATGCGTCCTGATTGGATCCAGATACCCATGAAATACACGTTTTGGTGATCTTGAAGTTGAGATGTCTCAGACATGCGAGAGGGAGTCTAGCAGTTTACCAAAAATGAGTCTATAGGTGATTCATTCAAGACTTTCAGATCTCTGAGTTCAGAGTAAATTAGCTGAGAATAGCCAGTGTTGCTCTATTCATCATTTTCAATGAATTGCATATTTCATACAATCTAAGTATTTATGAAATAATAAGATAAGAATTACCTTATGACTCTGCTCCCAAGTAAGTCAGCCAAAACCAGGATGAGGGGATATGCGCATTCTTGTAGTATCTGACATTCATTCGAATTGGATAGCCCTCTCTTCGATCCAGGAAGACTTTGATTATTGTCTGTGTATCGGAGATCTGGTTGATTACGGGACCGATCCGTTACCTTGTATAGAATGGGTAAAACAGAACGCAACGGCTTGTGTGCGAGGCAATCACGATCATGCTGTGGCTCAGCGGGTGGAAGCAAAAGGAGCAACTGGATTTCGAAAGCTGGCGTGTGAAACCCGTCCCTTCCACTGGGAGTTACTAGACCGAGTCAGAATGAAGTATTTGGCACGATTACCTATTACACAGCAAATTACCATTGAAGGAGTGACATTCTACCTCGTTCATGGAACCCCCCGCGATCCACTCGATGAATACTTGAATGGCAACGAAGCTGGCTGGAAAGCACGATTGCAAAATATCCATGCTGACTTTGTCTGTGTCGGGCATACTCATTTACCATTTCATCTCGATCTCGGTGATAAACAAGTTGTTAATCCGGGAAGTGTAGGTCAGCCTCGAGACGGTGATCCTCGTTGTTCATATGCCATCATTGAAGATGGAAAAGTTTTCTTGAAGCGACAGGAATACGATGTCCAGGCTGCCATTCGTCAGATGGAAGAAGCTGGATTAACAGGAGAGGCGCTGGAAATGGCTTCCGGAGTTCTCATGAACGGTCGCATGTCTTGAATGTAAAATTTGATTCAATAGCACATCCAATTTAACCATAGTGGCTTCAAAGCCATGATACGAGATTCAAACAGTGCTAGTGACGCTACAATAAACCCGGATACAGGCTAAGCTTGCGGTTCAGTCATACTCATCGGGTCAAGGGCTTCTCGTAACGTTTCATCTGGCAGTATTTTTTGTTCGGTGCAAAGTTCACGAATGGTTTTACCTGATTTGAAGGCTTCTTTGGCTAAGGCAGAAGCTTTCTCGTAACCAATATGTGGGTTCAGGCTAGTTACCATTGAGAGGCTGTTTTCGACTGCTGCATTGCAGGCTTCTTTGTTGGCTTCCATATGATCACTACAGAGTTTCACAAATTCATTACTGGAATTTGCTAACAGATGGATGCTCTCTAAAGCTGTGAATCCCATCATAGGCATCATGATGTTCAATTGAAATTGGCCACCCGCTGCACCAGACATCGTAATCGTTTGGTCGTTACCAATCACACGTGTGGTCACCTGCATCATACTTTCACACATCACGGGATTGACTTTTCCAGGCATGATGGAGCTGCCTGGTTGCAGGTCAGGAATTTTGATTTCATAAAAACCACAGCGAGGTCCCGAGCCTAACCAGCGAATATTGTTAGAAACATTAAAGAGAGTTGTGGCAATCGTTTTCAATTCAGCATGACATTCTACTAGTCCATCTCTTTGTGCGTTGGCTTCAAAATGGTTGGAAGCTTCGACGAACGCAATGCCTGTTAGCTTGGCCAACTCGAGACTGACACGGTGTCCAAATTCTGGATGAGTGTTAATTCCAGATCCAACGGCAGTGCCCCCTACTGGCAGCTCATAAACGGCAGCTGCAGCCCGCCTGGCACGTTCGACACACAATTCCAGTTGGCGGGCAAAACCACCGAATTCCTGTCCTAAGCGTAGCGGAGTCGCATCGGCCAAGTGGGTCCTACCAATTTTGATAATTTGATCCCACTCCTTCGCCTTTTGTTTAAGACTGTCAGCAAATTTTTCTAAGCCAGGGATCAGTTCATGATGAATACTGGAAGCGACTGCGACATGGATAGCGGTGGGGAACGTATCGTTTGTACTTTGCCCCATGTTGACATGATCGTTTGGATGGACAGATTTTTCAGGTGCAAATCGGTCTTCGTCCAGAATCTCAATAGCGCGGTTACTAATGACTTCGTTCACATTCATATTACTCGACGTTCCTGAACCGGTCTGATAGACGTCGATGGGGAATTGATCATCAAATTTGCCTGCAGCCACTTCCGTTGCTGCTGAGATAAGAGCTTCTATTTGTGTTTCAGTGAGGGGGTTTTTGCCGGTTCCCGATAATTTTCCTAAATCGCGGTTGGCATGGGCGGCTGCGAGTTTGACCTGTCCCATAGCATGAATCAGGCTGGGAGGCAGAGTATTACCGGAGATTTGAAAATTCTCAACGGCTCGTTGAGTTTGCGCGCCATAATAGGCCTCTGCGGGAACTTGCACTTCACCCATTGAATCACGTTCGGTTCGAAACCCCGACATGGTATATTTCCTGTCTCTGATGTGGATGTGAATTGTAAAAAAAGAGCCGACTTTCAAAGGTTTTGAAAGCCGGCATCAATTCTAGCAAGTTATCCTGTTTTCTCAATCGCCGTTTACCATCAGATTGGAAATGCCTACGGTAGTGGTTGTGAACTGCGCAAATAGCTAAACAGATCGCGAATTTCTTTTTCGGTGAGTTTGTTAAACAGTCCTTCTGGCATCAATGATTTTTTTTGTGGCAGCATTTCGTCAATATTGTCACGTTCAATCGTGATACTCTGGCCATCGGCACTACGCATTACGATCACATTGTTGTCTTGATCTGCAAGGAATCCATTGACAGTTCGGCCATCTTCTGTGACTACCAGGAACGTTTCAAATCCTTCGCGAATTTCAGCAGAGGGATTTACAATATTGACCAGCATTCGTCCGACATCATCGCGTTTGAAGGTAGTCAGGTCGGGGCCGATTTCACCTCCTTCACCAAACAGTTTATGACATTTTCCGCAATGCTTCTGAAACAGTTTTTCTCCAGCATAACGATCAGGAGATTCTTTAGATGTCTCTAGAGTTTGTTGATAGGCGGCAATTTTTTTTTGCATTTCTTCGGTTGTCGCTCCAGAAATAGAGCCAAAATGCTTGGAGATGAGGTTGGCAATGTTTGCATCACTATAAACGGTCATTTTACGCGCTGTTTCAACTGGTACTGTTTCTTTGTTGATTTTTCCCGCGTCAAGAGCCGTTAAGAATTCGCGCGTCCAGGGTTTACGGATTGAAACCAATGTCTGAGCAGCGCTGCGTAAATCGTCCGACATTTCCGGGTACTGAGCGGTAACGACCTTACCGATTGTTTCGTCTGGATATTGCTGGAGAGCATTGATTGAGGCGATCTGCATCTGCAAGTCGCTTGATGTTTTGATAATTTTTAATAGCACGGGAATACACTGTGTTACTTTCACTTCACCAAAAATCTGGATGTAATCGAGTCGCTTTTGATTATCGGCTTTGGAATTTGCTACGACTTTTAATGCCTTTGCAATGGCAGCCTTGTCACCCTGGCGAATACCTAAAGAAATGGATTGCCCACCATATTTTGACATCGCAATGACCAGTGCTTTGGGGAAGCTGGTTTGAGATCGACCTTTCATTGCCGTTTCAAAGCCTGACATGAGAATTTCAGCATGCGATTTTTCTGGTGCCAATTCCAACAACTTTGCGCAAACCATCAGGTCATTACGTGATCCTGTGGAAGCAAACCGACGCATCATGCGTTCCAGAATGTATTTTTCGACGAGTGGATATTGCCAGACTTCCGCTTTTGAAAAGTAATCCAGCAATGCTTCTCGATTTTTTGCAACCCGCTTTTCCAATGACCACCACAGGATGAGAGGAATATGAATATCTTCAAGGTCTTCTGAACGGCTTAGTAGATTAAAGGCGATGGGTAGCCCGATTTCTGCGGGAAGCCGTTTGGATGAACTGGCAAGTTGACTTCGAACTTGTACGTGTGGTTCCGTTAAGGCAAGAGCAATCAATTGCTGCCCGATTTTTGCTGGGACCTGGTTTTCATCACATAATAGTCTGATGGTCCAAGCGCGGACAAAAGGGTCTTTATGCTGTAAGGATCTGCGGGCTATCTTTTCATCCAGCCCGCCACTCAGGTTCAGAGCCCAGAGTGCTTCTAATGCTGATTGTCCCTCCGAATCGAACAGTTTCTGTTTTAAAGCGGGAATAACGGTAGCGTCTTTTCGATCTCCAAACAGGCGTAAGGCCTGTTGGCGATACCATTTGTTGGGATGGTCCAGAACTGCAATCAACTCCAGTGAAGTTTTTTTACCCAGGTCAAAGGGAGCAACAGGCCTGGCATCTTTAGCATTGATCCGATAGATACGGCCATCTCCTTTTTCCACATTGCCCTGGTAGTGCTGAAGGTGGGCAATCTGTGGTTCATACATGTCACAAAAATAAATCGCACCATCAGGACCAAGTTTGATATCGACGGGCCGAAAACGTTTATCAGTGGTAGCTACGGGGCGCTGTAAGTCCTCTGTTTTATAAGAAGATCCATCATCGGAGATTTGGCTTTCGACGACGCGGCCTTGTAGAGGTTCGATTCCGAATAAATGACCGTGATATTTTGAAGGGAGTGTATTGGCTTCATAGATAATAAAGTTATGTGTGAAGCGGGGTACCTTAGCGTGCTTCATCGCCTGGAAATAACCGAATGCATAAGGATTTGAAAGAGGTCCGTGTTTTCCGAACCCTTTCTGGTAATAACTGCCTTGCGTATAATGAAAGCCACGTGTATTTCCGCCGTTGTGTCCTGAATAGATACGACCTTTCTTATCGACTTCCACACCAAAGGCATTACCACCCCCTTCAGCAAATATTTCATAAATTTTCTTTTCAGGATGATATCGCCAGATTAATTGACCGAGAGAAGCGATGGCTTCTTTATCTTTTTGTCCGGGTTTTTTCACTTTGCCAGAGACTGTACTTCCTTGTGAGGAATACAGCCAACCATCGGGCCCCCAACGTAAACTATTGACTACAGAGTGGGTATCTTCCAGACCGAAGCCTTCGAGATGGACAACAGGGTCACCATCGGGAACATCGTCGTTGTTATGATCAGGATAAAACAACAGATAAGGAGGATTTAAGACCCAGACACCGCCACGTCCTTTGACGAATGAAGAGGCAATATTCAAGCCATCGATAAACGTTTTATGTTTGTCGTATTTACCATCGCCGTCGGTATCTTCATGAATTGTGATTTTGTCGGCACCCCGTTCGTGATGAGGAGGTGGCAAGGGAACTTTATCGTAAACAGCACGCAGGTGTTTGTCCTTGCTAAGAACTCGAAGGCCTTCAGGGTAGGGGTACTGCAGGTAGTTAATAACCCACATTCGCCCCCGTTCGTCGAAGTTTTGAAAAATGGGCTGTTTAACATACGGTTCAGCCAGCACCTGTTCAATTTTGAGGTCTTGGGGAACAGTGAATTTTTTTAGTGAATCTGCTGGGTCGAAAAATTCTCCTCCTTTGTTATTCGAAGGTGGTACTGGCGGCGCAGCCTGACTGATTGTGAACGTAGTTATGATTTGTGAGATCGTAAGCAGAAAGAGCAATCGATGGCTCATTGTTCTGGATCCTTTAAGTCAATAGTTCGATGGTTGTAATCGATTCAGGCGGGGCTCAGGATTTTTTTACCTGGGGATGAAAATAGAGGTTGAATTCTTTAAGTAAATTCAGAAACAACTCTTTAGTCTGAGCAGTGGAGATATCAAAATCAAGTATCAAGCTGAGATTCCATAATGGTTTTTTTGATTATGAAAGCTTAAGCTTCTGTGGAGTTTATAAGAAAAAGTTTTGTCTTCAGTAGCTTCCGACCGCTCTCCGTTCTTACGATAATTAAAAAGAAGTTGTTCAAAAGAATGCTAGCATTTTCAACAAATCATTCGAAATAGGACCCTGTAAGATGATGAACAAACAATTGACGCTCGCGATCATAGGTTTGTGTTTTGGCTCTCAGATCGTTGTGGGCCAAGATCAGAATGATACTAGACAAGAAATACATCCCTTGCCTAAGACAGTAGCACGGGATGCAAAGCTTCAAGAAGAGTATGCTGCCAAAGCATTCTTTGAAGGACCAACTTGGGATCCATTAGGAAAGAGATTGTATTTTACTTCGTTTGTTGACAAAGAGACTAAGATTTTGCGATTGGAAAGGCGAGGAAAAGTGATGGTATGGCTCGATCATACCAAAGGGATCAATGGAACTTATCTTTCTAATGAGGGACGCATGCTCGGAGCGCAGGCATATGGCCAACATGTGATGAGCTATGAATTTGGTAAATCTGGTCCGAGTGAGACAATTGTTGTGGCTCAAAATTCCATGTGGAATCAGCCCAATGATGTCTGCCAAACTCCGAATGGAAATATTTATTTTACAGATCCTGATTTTAAGCATCGCAAAACGAGTGCTGTTTATGTGAGAACGACTGATGGAACGGTCAAAAAAATTATTACTACGATGCCGGTTCCCAACGGAGTGATTGCCGCCAACGATGGCAAGACGCTTTACGTAGGTGATAGTCACGAAAAACTTTGGAAGAGTTTTCCCATCAAAGCAGATGGAAGCGTTGGGGAAGGCAAAGTATTTTTCAATCCTGATACAAAGCGACAAGATTCTCCTGATGGTATGACAATCGATTATAAGGGTAACCTGTATCTTTCGGGACGAGGTGGGGTCTGGGTGACAAGCCCCCAGGGAGAATCTTTAGGACTGATTCCCGTGCCTGAATTTTGTTCGAATGTGACCTTTGGAGGAGAAGAGGGAAAAACGCTGTTTCTCACGTGTTCGAATAAAGTTTATAGTTTGAAAATGGATGTTAAAGGTGCTCAGTTTCCATAAAATCATTTTAGAATCGAAACGGGCGATGTAACTGGTATTACATTGCCCGTTTTGAATTAGACATTATGAAACGCGATTACAAAATTGCAGCCCCTTTGACGTCGATTCCCTTCAGCGTCATCTTCAACTCTTCCACATTCGGTGAAATTTCAAATGCATCAGCACGACTGATAAATTCCTGATCGATGAAGCCTTTCAGACTGTCGTTGAATTGTTGCATTCCTTCATCTTTACCGATACGGATAGCAGATGCCAACTTCTCGTCTTCTTCTTCCAGGACCAATTTTCGCACAGTTGGATTGAATGTCATGATTTCCACAATAGGCACTCGGCCGGGAGCGTCGACGATCGTTTTCAGTAGTTTTTGTGCTACGATGGCACGCATGTTAAATGCCAGACTTCCTCTAAGCGCTTTGTGCATATCCTGCGGAAACAAGTCGAGAATACGGCCGATACAACTGGGGGCGTTAGATGCGTGAATTGTACCGAACACCAAGTGCCCCGTTTCCGCAGCATGGATCGCGGTTGAAAAAGTTTCCATGTCACGCATTTCACCCACCAGCATAATATCAGGGTCTTGACGTACAGCGTGTTTCATTGCGATTTCAAAGTCTTTAACGTCGATCCCGACTTCACGTTGGTTAATGAGACATTTATTCTGGGTGTAAACGAATTCGATCGGGTCTTCAATCGTTAAAATGTGTTTGCGATAATGATCGTTGACCCAGTTCAGCATTGATGCAATCGTGGTACTTTTACCACTACCAGTCACCCCTGCCAACAGAACCATACCCTGATCAAACTTACAAAGTGATTCCATGACGGGGGGTAAATGAAGACCTTCGAAATTCGGAATAGAACGCTCAATTTTACGCGATACCATGCCTGGAAAACCCAACTGGATGAATAGGTTCACACGGAAACGCCAAGGCTCTCCTTCGTGTTCTACAACGTAAGAGAAGTCAGCCCCCCCTTCGTCGTGAAAGATTTTTGTATTTCTTTCATCCATCATGGGGGTGAAGAGAGCCATCATCTGATCTTTAGATATGGGCTCCATTTGTAATTCACGCAAGGTTCCTTTGACACGTAGAATCGGTGCCTTTCCCACCTGCATGTGTAAGTCAGAACCGCCATGCTTGATTAACTGACGGAAGACTTTATCAATATCATTTTCTGCGCGTCCCGTGATGGGTGAAATATCTTTTGGTTTTGCAGGAACGGTTGTCGCCATGTATCAGCTCCACTATGAAATGCTCTATTCAGACTGGGAGTTCGTGATGAATTCGAAATGAAACAGAGATCAGATTTAAACGCTAAAACAAAGAAGCAGGGATGCATCGCCTCCCCACTTTAATCTGTGATTACTCGACGTATACTACTATTTTGAAGAGTCTGGAAGAACATTCAAGGCCCTTTTGCTGTGATCAAGAGAAAAATGTCTCTTGTTCCATCGAATAAGTTGCTTTTACTGGTTCAAACGACAATTTATTTATTTAGGAAACGGTGCTTTTAAAGCGGATTGGTACACCCCGTTCAGCTAGGTAGCGTTTTGTGACATCAACTGGGTAAGTACCATAATGAAAGATACTCGCAGCCAGAGCGGCGCTAGCGTTTCCCTCAGAGAGAATTTGATATAAGTGTTCAGGACAACCGGCACCACCACTGGCAACAACAGGGATCGTAACTGCTTCTGCAACAGCCTTGGTCATCGGTAGATCGTAGCCGTCTTTGGTTCCATCGGCATCCATCGATGTCAAAACAATTTCGCCTGCGCCAAGATCTTCCACTTTCTGAGCCCATTCGACTGCTTCGAGCCCTGTAGGAATTCTTCCTCCATTAACATGAACTTCCCAAAATTCGTTTCCTGCTTTTTGGACTCGTCTGGGATCAATGTTTACAACGATACACTGGCTACCAAATCGTAGTGCAGCTTCCTTGATTAATTCAGGATCCTTTACGGCAGAAGAGTTGATCGAAACTTTATCACAACCCGCACTCAGTAAGGCGCGAATGTCATCGAGAGTTCGAATGCCACCCCCAACGGTAAGGGGCATAAAAATGACTTCAGACGTTCGCCGAACAATGTCAAGAATGATGTCACGTTCTTCATGGCTGGCAGTGATATCCAGAAAGACCAGCTCGTCGGCCCCTTGTTCTTCATAGCGCGCGGCAACTTCGACGGGATCACCAGCGTCTTGAAGATTGACAAAATTTACACCCTTGACAACACGGCCTGCATGGACATCCAGGCATGGAATGATTCGTTTAGCCAGCATTAAAGAGTTTATCCAGAAAGTTCATGAAACAGGAAGTAGGTATGGCACTATTCAAGACAATTAAACTTGCCGAAGTATTGCATTTTGTAATTACCAGATTAATCAACTTTGTGGAATTTCGATAGAGAGTTCATCGTTCCAGCTCATAGTCAAAAAGAGATTTGATCAGCCACTTCAATTAATCTTCCAATAACTAAAAGCGCGCACTCGGTGAAGGCAAAGTTAATTAATAATAATTTTATATTATTGTTGAAAAATATTGACTGAGTCACATTACTTTATATACTCTAGAATTAATACTTTTGTATATTAATAATTTCATGTATATTAATGTTTACCATTATTTAATAGGTGAAAATATGTATTATACGAAAGTGGTTGTCAGTTTAAAAACTGACAAATAAAAAAACTCCTATCTCGATTTTTATTCTAATCGATCAACGGATTCACGTTCTGCTGATCACGATAAATGCTGTTAAGTCTAAATAAATCATTGTTTGTGTTTACTTCGAAATCCATTAATTCCTAGTGGAGGCGCTTACAAATTTAGACAGTGTTTTGAATTGAGCTTTAAACGATCAATCTCTTCTTCTTTGTTTTGTCATTTAAAGTCATTTCAATCCTTTGGTTTTTTTGTTTGAGCCAATGCACGAAGTCGTAAATTTATCTCATTTCTTTTTCTTTATTCTGGAGGTGAAAAATGCAACGGCATGTAAGAAAACGTGGGTTCACTTTAATTGAACTCCTAGTCGTCATTGCCATCATTGCGATCTTAATTGCTCTATTGTTGCCAGCAGTGCAACAAGCACGTGAGGCCGCACGTCGTTCAACTTGTAAAAACAATTTGAAACAGATTGGACTTGCTTTACACAACTACCACGATGCTCACTCTGTGTTTCCTTACTCTGTCTCGCATGCTCACAGTATCACATCTGGGTCAGCAAACCATCCTATTGGGCTTAACCATCGTGGATGGTTGTTATTATTGCCGTATATCGATCAGGCTCCCCTATATAATCAGTTCAATTTCAGCCTGGCGGCAAGTACAGGAGCACCTTCTGCGAAGCCAGTTCCAGGAGGGCTATTGCCTGGATCGCCAGGGAATGCGAATGACTTGGTGATTTCAAGGATTATTCCCGCATTTATGTGCCCTTCAGATGATAATGTCACACATTATACTTCAACGACTAGCGCTCATTATTCAATTGCTCCCGGAAGCTCAACTCAAACCGCTGCTCATACAAACTATGATTTCAGTGTTACACGAACATCCAGTTCAGCAAGTATATGGTCACAGGAATCGAGAACCACTCGGCGAATGTTTGGTCTTGATGCGTGTAGTCGAGTTCGTGATGTCAAAGATGGTATGAGTAATACCGTTGCGGTGGCAGAAACCACTCGTTGGACTTATAACGGAGTCTCGGCTACATGGGGGCATGCGAAGTGGGTTGGTCATGGTGTCGATTTAACCTATTCACGTGGAATTAATTGGTGGCCCTGCTGTTCTTGGGATTCACCACCATTTCAACGTCCCACAGGACCAGGAAGGCTTGGCGACTGGTCTACCGTTGGTAGCTTACACACCGGTGGAGCCCATGTATTGTTGGGAGACGGTGCGGTTAGATTCATCAGTGAAAATATTGATGCTACCACACGAAATAACCTGGCCTACATTGCAGATGGAAATCCACTTGGAGAATTCTAAGCTCTCATTTGGGTAAATTAATCATATGTGATCACGGGTGATGCTATCCAGCACGCCCGTGGTCCATTTCTCCACTGCTTCTTTTTCTCAGTAATTCTTCTGATTTTCAGATTGGACAGGATATTAATTAGATGTTGCACAATCGACTATTATTGAGCTGTTTATTTTTCTGCCTGGTTGGATGTGGCGGTGCAAGCGAAAACACCTTGGAAGTCTACCCTGTGAGTGGGTCCGTAACCGTTGATGGGGAGGCATTACCAAATGTTTCAGTTACTTTTTTCCCTGAGAAACCGACGAAAGGTAATGGTGGTTTTGGAGCCACGGATGAGACTGGTAATTTTACGCTCAAAGATCGTGATCAACGTGATGGTGTTGCTGAAGGAACGTATCGGGTGTTATTCACGCGTCTGGTAAAGGCTGACGGGACTCCCATTGGAAGTGATCAAATGGCAGCAGATGTTGAAGCAAAGAATTCACTTCCTGAGAAATATAATGATCCTGGCCAATCTCCAGTGACAGCTACAGTCACGAAATCAAACGAGCCTTTCAAATTTGATTTGAAGACAAAATAGTAAACTCGGTTGCACTAGTTCCCCAATAAAACAAGGGCAGATCTTAGAAGGTCTGCCCTTGTTTTTTCGATGGACTGCGACTCAGTTCCAGGCTTCCAATGTTGTTTTCAGTAGTAAGAGGTAAAGAAATTATTTCTGATCTACGTTGGACTATACTGCGAACGTTCAAAGGCTCGTCATATCTCACTAGAAGATCCAGGACCAGTTAGTTGTCCTCAGCATAGTGCGGTGTGCATTCTATGGAACCGCCTGTTCCCTGAAGGATGTCAACGTTCGCTTATTTATAATCAGGCTTGTCTGACAATATTCAAGACACAGCTCTGCTTATTGACAATTGCTCTGCACATCTCACGTCTACCTTGAGCGCACACTTTTGAATTGTAATTCCACTTGTTCTGCAGTCTGAAAGCGAGTCCTGATTCTTAGCTCAATAATGATGACTCAAAAATTTTATTCGTTGAAAAGGATTGACTAGCAAACAATATTTTATATACTCAAATTAATACTAATGTATATTAATAATAAAATGTATATATTTAAAATGTTGGTATTGGATACTAATGTTTTTATGAATACTTTTTTGGAGTGATGAGTTTGTCATTTTCGAACTCCATTCTAAATCAACAAATCGGCGAACATGCGTTCGATTGATCATCATAAATGCTTTTATCTTATGGTGTTATTCCCTTTAGTTTGAGCCAGAACGCGAATTTGTAATTATTATTCTGATTTTCTTAACTAACTTATTCCGGAGGTGAAAAATGCAGCATCATGTGAGAAGACGTGGTTTCACTTTAATTGAACTCTTAGTCGTGATTGCCATCATTGCGATCTTGATTGCTCTTTTATTACCGGCAGTACAGCAGGCTCGTGAAGCCGCGCGACGAACTGAGTGTAAAAACAACCTAAAGCAAATTGGGCTGGCATTACACAACTATCACGAAACCTTTGGTTCGTTTCCGCCTGCGCAAATTCGCGGTTTTAACGGTACTGTTGAATTGGGAAATGCAGCAAGTTGGGGAGCGATGATTCTTCCCTATATGGATCAGGCACCTTTATATAATCAGCTCAATTTTAATATTGGAATTTTTGAGGGAACCAACAAAACAGTGATTACTGGTCTGAGCGGTATTGATGCTGTTTTATGTCCCAGTGATTCCGATCGAAATCCAACACGAAGCGTTCATGGTTCAAGCACGGCGAATTATATGAGTTCAATACCCAGTACCAGTTATGCTGGTACTGCGGGAGGGTTTCAGAACCCGAATAGTACCTTTGCTGGACTTTCCGGAGGTTTTTTCACGTATGATCCTGCACGACCGACTAAAATGTCGGGTTTTAAAGATGGAACTTCAAACACAATTGCTGTTGGGGAAAGGTCGTATCAGGTATGGACCGGTGGTTCATGGTTGGGAGTCCAGCATCATACATTTACAACAGCCAGCCCTGGAAATGATACTGCCTGCTGTTGGGATTGGTTCATGGCCGCTGGTTTATACCCCATCACTAACGAACTCAGGTCAGGGATGACATCTCCGAATTGGCGTTTTGGTAGCCCCCATGCGGGCGGAGCACAATTTCTAATGGCAGATGGTGCTGTACGATTCCTATCGGAAAACATCGACCATATTATTTCGCAAAGAAGTGGCTCGACTTGCGCTGTTCAGGGTTGTGGCTGCGAGTGGAGTAATGATCCCGGCGGTTGTGCAACGGGAGTACCCGGCGGTGGCTGGAACGATAAAGCTTATCTGGCAAATCATTGGGGCATTTATCAGCGATTGCACCACCGAAACGATGGGTTGTCAGTCGGTGAATTTTAAATACCTATTGCAAGTCTATCTTTTTTAAAAACAAAGCAATCTGTCTGCCTGCGTTTGGCCTGCATTTCTTTTCCTATGGAGTGCAGGTTTTATTTTAAAGACGTTCAATACGGAAAGTAGATTCTCTTGTAAATGATGCAGAGGGACAGTCATCAATACATATACTCGGAATATCGAATATTAACCGCCCGAGGATCCGGTTATTAAATCAGAGCAAGCGATTTCATTGGAAGGAAGAACTAATGATGAAAGAAAGTCGTAAATTAGCGTGTTTAGGCTTATTATTTCTGTGCGTATTATCTGCCGCTTGCGGCAGTAGCAATAATGCTGAATCATCTCAGCCCGATCCGGGATTAAAAGCAAATGAATCTACCGCGGAATTGGAGAAAACAGCAAAATAGTGCCATAGCGTTTTGAAGGAACATATAATCTTCGTTGAATTTTGTATGTGACGTTGGTATGTGCATAAAATAGCTTAGTATTTCAGCAACAATTCACTTTATCATCCTCTGACAGAACTCAAAAACCGGCTAACCCTTGATTAAGGGTAGCCGGTTTAGTTGAAGATTCTAAAACAAACAGAAGAGAGAGCAAGTCCATTCTGTAATGTTGCTTGCTGATCACCCATTTGGTGGAAGAGTGAGGGACTCTTCATCTCCTACTTCTATAGGGGTTTCACTATCATCAGAAGGTCCTTTTGAGTTTCCAGAACACCCTGAAATCGGTAACAGTAGAACGATGCTTAAAAGCACTGACTGTATTTTGCGAAACTTTTCCACAATGGTCTCCTTAATACTTTCACCAGATAAAGAGATATCTGGGCTCTGAGGGGATAAATCAGATTTCAGATAGAGCTCCCTCTCTGGAGAGGGAGCCAAGACAAATTAAAATTCACCTAAGACCTGGCCATCGTTGATACGCGTCAATAAGGCATAGGTACTCTTATCCATGTTTTCAGTCAGAAAACGAACAGATCCATCTCCGAGTAAAACATGAATCCCCCCTTCGTGGACGCTGGAAGCGACTCCCACATGATGGTTTCTGTTTGTGGCTGTATGATGTCCATTGATATGGTAGCGCCTATTATTGTCGTGAGCGGGGTCGATATTGGGATGATTTACAGCAAATGTTCCAAAGCGACGATAGCCGCCCCAGATGGGAGTATAAGAATCGCTGGTACGACCATTGATGGCGCCTTCGCAGACGGCGATCGTATTGCTCATTCCATCTTTGACATCTTTGATCTTGGCAGCACCGTTATAACCGAACATGCCCCGGTACCGAATGCCAGTGCGGCCATCAGCCAGATTGCTGGCGCTTGTTTGATAGATAGACCAGATTCTCCCTCCAGACCATCCAACACCATGCCCCCCAGCACAGAAGAGATAATTGGTTCTGGCATGATTGGCGATATAGTTATCAACACTACCATTGACGACTTCAATCGTTTCACCATCATCGGAAGGGCAGAGCAGAACAGGAAGAATCGTTTGTACCAGAGGACTATTCGCATTGGGCCATCCGCCTACGACTCCAGTGATCGAATTGGGAACTGAGCCAGAAGGTGGCCCAAAATGACCATTTGTAGCGATGTTGAGATTAAACTGATTGTAGAGTGGTGCTTGGTCCATAAAAGGCAACAACATCAGCCAGGCAGTGTGATTTAATGCGAGAGTTGGTTGGACAGAAACATCTCTAAAGTCTCCACTACCAATATTATTGGCTCCGATAGGAAAGACGCGGTGAGTTTCGTGATAATTATGTAGTGCCAGACCAATCTGTTTCAAATTGTTTTTGCACGTACTACGACGAGCGGCTTCTCGTGCCTGCTGCACGGCGGGTAATAGTAGTGCAATGAGGATGGCAATGATGGCGATCACCACCAGTAATTCAATCAATGTAAAACCACGATTCTGCGAGCGTTTCATGTTCATGTCACATCTCCTTTATTTAAGAAAATAAAAAATGAGTATTTATAAAAATATTTCTACAGAAAACAGCAGGCAAATATTATGAAACTCAATGGAGTTGTTAGTTAGAACTGATTTTGTAGCAATCTCGAGAGATGTCGAATTTGTATATAAACTGTTTAGATTTCAGTTAGATAGATCGAATTGTTTATCATTAATGCTATTTAGATAGGTGGATACATTATTTTTATAGTGTATCTATTAATGTTTTTGAGTTCATTAATGCACTAATGATTAAGGAATTGATTTTATAAAGAAAAAAATGAAAATGTCAAACAAATTCAAGTGAAAATAAAAATAACCCTAAATTAGGGTTGCTAATAAATGGGCGCCTCAATGATCTTGGTGATCTCATGCATCTAGTTTCGATTCACTTAACCTATCTGAAATAAACAGATTCTGAACGAATACCCGCTTTGATCAGAATGTTTTAATATCAAGATTTCCAGCGATTTCTTACATTTATCCTTGGCATACCAGCATCGATACTGCCAGGGTTTTTGATCTCAATACAGAATCACCCGTTGATCGGCTTGTGGAAGCATACTTCTTTCAGTTGAATAGAATTGAACTTCCAACATAGTCTTGAGGGAGAATGCTGAAATAGCCGCAATCAGATTTGCTGTCGAAAATCAATATTTTGTTATGAAATCCGGAGATCAAAGAAATGTATTCATTGATAAATTGGAATGGTTTGTTTTTGTTCTATGCAACAATAGTTTCAATTCAATGTACATCCCTTATAGCTGGTAAAGCGGATGAAATTGATGCGCAAGGCTCTGGTAAAATAGAACGAGTATTACAATTACCACCATCTGAGAATAACCCTCGCAATAGTGAAGGTGACTTTGTCACACTCAAGGACGGCCGTCTTTTATTTATTTACACACACTTTACAGGAGGCGCAGCCGATCATTCCTCCGCTTATCTCGCGGGACGCTATTCATCGGATGGGGGGAAAACATGGTCTCAAAAAGATAAGACGATTATTGAGAATGATGGTAATCAGAATATTATGTCGGTTTCTCTACTCCGTTTGCAATCGGGAGAGATTGCCTTGTTTTATACTCGTAAAAACTCACTGCAGGACTTACTGCCTGTGATGCGCATCAGTAAAGATGAAGGCATTAGTTGGAGTGAACCAGTTGAGATCATTCCCCCAAAACATATTGGCTATTATGTCTTGAATAACGACCGGGTTATTCAAATGAAAAACGGACGTCTTGTAATTCCTCTGGCTTTACATCGGAATCAACCTGGTTCAGATCGTTTTAATTTCAATGGTCGTTTTCTCTGTTATTATTCAGATGACAACGGGAAAACCTGGCAGCGCGGTGAAGAGGTTGTTGTGCAAAAGCAAGTTGGGGAAAAACAGCCTTATATGCAGGAACCTGGAGTTGTGGAATTAAAAGACGGGCGGTTGATGGGGTTCTGTCGTACTAATGGTGGTAGTCAGTATGTCGCCTATTCTAGCGATGGAGGAAAGTCATTTTCTGAACTCAAGCCATCCAATATGATTGCCCCTGTTTCGCCCGCCTCGATTGAACGCATTCCTGCGACTGGCGATTTATTGTTGGTTTGGAATAATCACGAAAGAATTAGTCCTCAATTGCGTGGTAAACGGACACCTTTATCCATCGCTGTTTCGAAAGATGAAGGCAAGACCTGGCAGCATACTCAGAATATCGAAACAAACCCGAATGGCTGGTACTGTTATACCGCGATCGAATTCACCAAAGATGGTGTGCTATTGGGACACTGTGCAGGCGATCGTACCAGAAACAATGGGTTAGCTGAATCACAAATCACTTTTGTTCCGTTGTCGGTACTTTATGAGAAATAGAAGTTCCCAACCCATGGTAGGAATATGCTTTATTCTGGCAGAATAAAGCCATCTTTACTGACTCCTCGAAAATTCGCTTGAATTACCGGCAATATTTTAGGAGACTTATATTTAAAGATAGTTAAATTAATCGAGACGCAAATATCTATCGGAGTCAAACGATGCATTTATCATCACTCTCCCGTCGACAATTTTTGGGAGCCGCTTTAGTCACTGGGATTGGATCTCTTGCCACAAATCAAAGTCTCGCAGGAATGCCTCCTGTTGTTCGAAAACCTCGTGCCACTGATGGTGATGAGCGGTTCGAACCAGACTGGGAAGAACGACTCTCGATTACTGTCGGACCCAAAACAGGAGATATTGTTGGAAGTACTGATAAAGCGTTACAGGCTGCTATCGACTACATCGCCCGCAAGGGAGGGGGTACCGTTCAAGTTTTGCCAGGAACGTTCACCTTGCGTAATGCACTACACCTTCCTTCTGGAATTCGTTTACAAGGTAGTGGTCCTGAAACAATCATTACCAAAATCGCTTCCGAAACGGTGGCTTTATCTGAAGATTCCGACTGGTACGATCAGGAGATAACACTTAAGAAAGCAGCCGGATTTCAGGTTGGTGATGGAATAGTGCTAGTCACAAAAAATCCGAGTACCGGTAGTCAGGATACGATTAAACACACACTCGTCGCGCGATCAGGAAATCGATTTAAGCTGAATGATGGTCTTCGTAAAAATCTCTGGCTTTCGGGAAAGCCCACAGTCTCGTCTCTCTTCCCACTGTTGACTAGTGAATATACAAAAAATGTATTGATTGAGAATCTGACGCTAGATGGAAATCGGAAAAATAACACAAATCTGAACGGTAATTATGGTGGTTGTATCTTTCTGCAGGATTGCAGCAACTACACGATTCGAAATGTTACCACACGTAACTACAACGGTGATGGAATCAGTTTTCAGATTTGTCATGATGTGAAAGTCGAACATTGTCACAGTCATGACAATGCTGACCTTGGCGTACATCCTGGCTCTGGTTCTCAGCGACCTTTGATCCTGAATAACCGTTTGGATAATAACAACATCGGCCTATTTTGGTGTTGGGGGGTGAAGTATGGTCTGGCTGAAAACAATCAGCTCAATGGAAATAACTATAGTATTTCGATTGGCCATAATGATACGGACAACATGATGCGAAAAAACAAAATCACCAATAGTGGAAAAGTAGGTATCTTGTTTCGGAACGATGCGCGAGGGAAAAACTTCTGGGCGAATCGCAATACTGTAATTGACAATGAGATTATCAACACTGTTGCCAACGATGGTGTAGGCATTGATATTACCGGCAAAACGTCGGATCTTATCATCACAGGTAATAAAATTTTTGAACGACAACAACCGATGCAACGAACAGGCATTCGGATCGGAGCAGAAGCCGGGAGTGTTAAGTTGTCCGACAACCAAATTCAGGGTTTTATGAAGTCGATCGATGATCAACGTAAATCCCAGAATTCCTGACCAAAACTTTCACAGCATTGCATTATGTATGAAATTCTCTATTCAGCCGAGATTTCTTCTGATTTTAGGCATTTGCCGATTTGCTTGACCGCTTGTCTGAGACGCTGTGAGTTTTCGACGATGGCCATTCGCAGGTAGCCTTCGCCGTCTTCACCAAACCCTCGACCAGGACTGACGGCAACACCGCCTTCATCGAGAAGTTTCATCGCAAAATCAATGGATCCCATTTCTGACCAGGGTTCGGGGATTTTAGCCCAGACAAACATGCCCGCCTTGGGGCGTTCAATCTCCCACCCCAAACGTTCCAGGCCACCACAGAATGCATCTCGCCTTTGCTGGTATTCTGCAGCGATACTATCAACGGCAGCGTCACAGTGCCGCATGGCTACGATCGCAGCAATCTGAACCGGCTGAAACAAACCATAATCATAGTATCCTTTGATCGTAGAGAGGGCGCGTACCATCTCTGAGTTGCCAGAGCAAAATCCAATTCGCCAACCAGCCATACTATAGCCTTTGCTCATGGTAGTGAATTCCACGCCGACTTCTGTGGCACCGGGAGTTGCCAAAAAGCTGGGAGCCTTGTAACCATCAAAGCAGATATCTGCGTAGGCAAAATCACTGATGACCATGAATGAGTATTTTCGGGCCAGACGCACCAGCTCTACGTAAAAGTCCTGTTCAATGACTGTCGCACTGGGATTATGCGGAAAGTTGACCACTACCACACGTGGTTTGGGATAAAGGTGTTCGCAAGTGTAAGCGATGTTAGAAAGAAACTGATCAGGTTCACGACAATCAAGTTCAATCACATTTCCCGCGGCCAGCATCACGGCATAAACGTGAACGGGAAAAGAGGGAGAGGGAACAATGGCTGTATCTCCTGGTCCCATCAGAGCCAGACATAAGTGGCTGAAACCTTCCTTCGATCCGATGCAGGTCACAACTTCTGAATCGGGGTCCAGACGCACTCCGTATCGCTTCCAGTATCGCGCTGTGACTTCTTTTCTGAGGTTCGCTATCCCATTAGCGACGGAATAACGGTGATTCCGAGGATCGGATACGGCCTCTGTCATTTTTTCCACAATCAGGGGGTCGGGCGGGTCTGTGGGGTTTCCCATTCCCAGATCAATGACATCGATTCCCGCGACGCGTTTTTCGTATTTCAGTTTATTGATTTTCCCGAATAGATAAGGGGGGAGACGTTTTACTCTCTCAGCGACGGGAATTTTAAATCCATCGTCTGAAAAAGGGACTTCCGATTCGCCACGCATAATGAATACTCTGTCTCTTTACTTAGGAATGTTTGTCGACTATCTGTCAGGATTCTTCACTGTTTGTCTTAGATAGAAGAATCTGACCTGACTTTCGCTATTTTACGCGATTGCCCCTAAAAATGCGCCTGCGGAATGAGGGTAATTTCGCTCAGATTTTCAAGACATAAAAAAACGTGTGTCAGTAAACTGAGACTGACACACGTTTTGGTAATCTGGTTCTCATTATTTTGAGAAATGATTATTTAGGAGGTCGGTTAAAACCTTGTGTCGGGTTGGGGATCGCTCGATTCACGCTACCTGGTGAAAAGTTGGTTCCCGAAGTTTTGGAGACTCCTCCTGTTGAGGTATTAGTAATGTAATTGTCGACGCGAGTTTCCCGCTTGAGTTTGTCAAACACTCGGGCAACGGCTTCCTGAGTTTGTTCTTCTGTGAGCTGGTCCAGTAGTTGCTCTTTCACTTCATCAATACTGGTGACAACAGGTTCTGTACGACCTTCACATTTCAAAATGGCATAACGACTCAAACCGATTTGAATGATCCCGGAAATTTCTCCCTCTTTCAATTTGAAGGCCGCTTGCCAGAGTCTTTCATTGTCGGAATATTGTGGAATCGGTTGGATAGCTCCACCTAAAGCACGGCTATTAGGTTCAATTGAGTTATCGCGGGCGATGCGTTCAAAATCGGCAGGATTACTTTTCAGCTTGTCCCAGACTTTCTGTGCGCGGCCCAAGTTGTCCAGCATGATCATACGAGCTTTAACTCGAGGGCCATAATCTCGGACGAATGCTTTTTGGACTTGTTCCTGAGTCAATTTTGTTTGTTGACCTGCCAGTTTTCTCAATGCCAGCATAGGCCAGATTACATTGCGGCGATATTGATTCGGATTCATTTTGCGTTCAGCCTGCAACATATCATACCAGGTCTTGGTATCCAGGTTGAAACGCTTGGCTATCCGGTTGACTTCAGCATGAACTTCAGCTTGTTCGACAACAACACCTGCTTTCTGGCAGGCTTGTTGGATGATTGCCCGGTTGACAACGTTTTCCAGAACATCAGGGCCGAACAGCGCCAGACACTCGCGTGCCAGTTCATCTTCACTGATGATTACATTGCCGACCTTAGCTACAGGTTGACTACGAACAGCAGGTTTTGCTCCGGAAATTCGCACTTTACCAGCTTGTTTGTCTTCACCTGCAGAACCGTCTTTAGCGTTGAATGTCTGAAACAAGAGCACGCCTGCAAAAAGAACCAGTCCTGTACCGGCTGCGAAAAAGAGAATTTTACGTTTCGGGTTTGTCTTTGATTTGGTCGCATGCGGGTTTGGGGTTGGTTCGCCCATTACTAAAATCTCCATTTTTGTATCCGACGCGGGCGGATCATGTGATTGTTGATTTTCTGTCCCACCAAATATTTCGCTGGGCTCAACGGGCCTTTGGGTCTTGAATCGTTGAGAAATCATTCCAGAGTTGAACCGAGATTAGTTAATCCCGGAACTCAAATCACATTGAAACTTAGTCGTCAGAAGATTTACGAAACTTCCTTGTCTCAAGCTCTACCATTAGAGCGCGGCAGGAATGTAAAACTTTCAAGAAAACAGGTCAACATCAATTTATGGACCAAGTTATGTATACGTTTAGACATTTCCGGAGAGTTTAAAAAGAAGGATTGATGTGGCACGACGTTGGTTCTGCTAAATATTTTAATCCTTAAACGGCTGGGGTACGTTCCCAGAGATAGTACATCGCATATTTGATACTAGGAAACGGACGAGATTCTCTGGTCGGGCTTTAAAGCTACAAATCAACTTGATTTGCGATTTATCTGCCGGTACCCGTTTTCTTTGATTGCAGGTGAACTTTAAAGAGGGGTACAATCAAACAAATGGTACCTCAAATGTCAGCATTTCATGATCGAGCCGTTCTGGTTGAATATGTTCAATAGTCAAGAAGCAGCCAAAAAACAGTATTAATTTAAGGGAAGTCACTATGGGATTCTGGATGGATAAATTACGGGCGGAACTGATAGATATTATCGAGTGGCTCGATGATTCAAAGCATGTCATTGCCTGGCGATTTCCCCGATATCAAAATGAAATCAAAAATGGGGCACAGTTAATTGTGCGTCCTGGCCAGATGGCACTCTTCGTACATCGCGGTCAGGTAGCTGATGTATTCGAGCCTGGGAACTATCAACTTACGACAGACAATTTGCCGATCTTGGGAACGCTGCAGGGATGGAAACATGGTTTTAATAGCCCGTTCCGCTCAGAGGTTTATTTTGTCAACACCACACAAATTACTGACCTCAAGTGGGGTACTCCCAACCCGATTATGCTCCGCGATCCCGAATTCGGCCCCATTAGACTGAGGGCGTTTGGTAATTATTCGCTCAAAGCCAATGATCCCCGTATTCTCGTTCAAGAACTGGTGGGGACTGATTCCGAATTTCACTCCGACGAGATTACTGAGTTGTTAAGGTCGATCATTATCAGCTCCTTTGCTGATCTGATTGGCGAATCGAAATACGCTGCTTTGGATCTCGCTTCCAAATACACAGAAATTTCGAATGAGCTGCAAAAAATGGTCAACGAACGAATCGATGATGAATATGGTCTGGAAGCCCCACAACTGCTGATCGTCAATATTTCGTTACCGGAAAGTGTAGAAAAGGCTTTGGATACGAAGACCAGTATGGGCGTGATTGGCGATATGAATCAGTTCCAGCAATATCAGATGGGGCAGGCCATGCTGTCTGCTGCTGAGAATCCTTCAGGTGGAGGAGCTGCTGAAGGTATGGGACTGGGGATGGGCTTTGCCATGGCGAATCGCCTGGTACAAGCTCCGGGAATGGGAGTGCCAGGTCAGATGGCACCACCCCCTCCACCAGCGGCTTGGCATATTGCAGTTAATGGCCAGACTCAGGGACCTTTTCCGGTTGAACAAATCGCTCAGGGGGTTGCCAGCGGTCAGATTACTGGAACGACACAAGTCTGGTCTGCCAGTTTGTCGGGTTGGACCCCCGCTGGTCAGGTACCACAACTGGCAGGGTACTTTCAAGCGGCTACACCACCACCGCCTCCACCAGCGGGTTAATAATTCATCTGGTTCCATCTTCGATTATGATAAGAGTAATACAGAAATTGATTGTTGATTGCCGTTGCCATAATGAGCAAAGGCGGGTGTCTGCGTGAGAGTCGCACACATTATCACTCGAATGATTATTGGTGGCGCGCAGCAAAATACGCTCTTTACGGTCGAAGATCAGTATCGGGACTATCAAGATGAAGTTGCGTTGATGACGGGACCGACTACGGGGCCTGAAGGAACTTTAATCCCACGGGCCGAGCAAGGCGGCTTTGATTTGCGAATCATACCTCACTTAACGCGTAGCATCAGACCATTCAAAGAATGGCGCGCCTATCGGGAACTGATCAGCGAACTACGCGATTTCCAGCCTGAATTAATACATACACATAGTTCCAAGGCAGGTATTCTGGGACGAGCTGCCGCCAGCCACTTAAAGATTCCTGCCGTACATACGATTCACGGTGCTGCCTTTCATTTTGGACAATCTCCTTTTCATTATCGAGCTTACATTGCAGCCGAAAAATGGGCCGCGCGCCGTTGCGACCGACTCATCAGTGTGTGTGATGCAATGACCGACCAATATGTGGCAGCTGGTATTGCAACTAAAGATCGTTGTGATACTGTTTACAGTGGGATGGACGTAGAACCGTTTCTCAGGCCGACTCGTCCTCCTGCAGATGTCCGCCAGGAATTAGGTATCGAACCGCAACATATTGTCATTGGCAAAGTGGCGCGGCTATTTCATTTGAAAGGACACAAGTATTTGATCGAAGCGGCTAAAGAGGTCGTCGCGGTGCAACCACAAGTTCGCTTTCTGTTGGTAGGAGATGGAATTTTAAAAGATGAATTTGAACAACGCATCTCAGAGTTGGGACTGTCGGACTATTTTATCTTTGTTGGTCTGGTGCCTCCTGAACGAGTGCCAGAATTAATTCATGCGATGGACATTGTCGTGCATACCAGTGTCTGGGAAGGATTAGCTCGCGTACTGCCGCAAGGGTTGATCGCAGGTAAGCCAGTGGTTTCCTATGATATTGACGGTGCGCGAGAAGTTGTCATTCCAAACGAGACCGGCTATCTATTACCATCAGAGTCGATAGAACCATTATCGCAGGCGTTAATTGAGTTGGCGACTGATCCTGAAAAACGGCATCGTTTTGGCCAAACGGGACGCGAACGATTTACCGACCAGTTCCGGCATGAGACAATGACCCGTCGACTACGCGAGATCTATCAACGGGTATTGGATGAACGAAAGCAAAACAAACGCTGACAAAACAGATCCTATTTCTGTATCAGGACGTTCACGCCTTTTTTGTTCGAGAGCACAATATCAGGGCGACCATCACCGTTCATATCGGCCATCGAAAATTGAGTGCCCACACCGGTATCATTTCCTGCTTCGATTTTGTGAGGAGTAATTTGAGGCGCCGCGTTTTTACCCATTTTAATTTCATACCAGTACATGACGACGGGGTCTTTTCCGCCCGGATCTCTACCGTTGTGTGCAAAGAAGCGCTTGCCGGTTACTATATCTCGCTGCCCATCACCATTCATATCAATAAAATGCATCGCATGAGTTTGAGAATAACTCTTATCAATCAAATGCGCCTTAAACTTTGGCTTACCTGGTTCAGACACATTTTCGAACCACCAGATACCAAATGCATGTGCTGAGCTGCCGATAATATCGCTGTCACCATCCTGGTCCAGATCTTCTACATACAAGTCAGCCATTTTCTCAGGAGGTTCAGCTCCATTCACACTGAGCGTGAATGGATGGAATTCCCAGAGACCTTCGCCCAATGTTTCGGGGGCCTCCCACCAGCCATGAGGAATGAGCACATCATTTCGGCCATCCTGGTTGAAGTCAGCGACTCCCAGGCCATGGTAATATTTGAAAGTACCGTTTTTCATTGGATCGCCGGGTTTACTAATCGGAATGAAGGTCCATTTTTTGGTGGCCTGTTCAGGAGGGGGGATCTCCATATATCCCATCTGTTTTTCAGGCTGTGACCCAAAAACGAGTTCCGGCTTTCCGTCACCAGTCAGGTCTGTAAACTTGGGAGTCTCATTACAGATGCTGTGCCAGATAAGGTGTTCTTTCCAATGCCCTGATTTATTTTTGGGATTTTCATACCAGTAGAACTCTTTTCCGGGAAAGCTGACATAAATGAAATCGGTCCAGCCATTCTGATTGATGTCGTAGGCAAAGTTGCAAAAGCTGTCACTGTATCCTTTACCGGCAACAAATTTTCCGGGTTTACGAACTTCGTGCATTTTCCAGTCTGGAGCTTCATACCAGACATCTCCAGCAATGACATCCATTTTGCCGTCTTTATTTACGTCGGCTGCGGCGGAACCTTCCGAACGGAAGGCGGCGTCCAGCTGTTGACGCTGCCACTTTTCGCCGGCGGAAACTTCAAAAGAACCTGACAATAAAATTGTGACAGCGGCAAAACTCAAATAGCGATAAAATGGATGAGTTCGTTTCATTGATGTTTTCCTGTTGTTAACTTGCGAACGCGGTAAGTCTCACTGTCACCAATATAGACATTTCCCTGAGGTCCCACATAAACGCCATGCGGTCGTGCCATGCGGCACTTTGCCGGGTTGCCATCAGGGCCATCTCCTTTTTTGCCATCACCGACAGCCGTTTCAATCAAACCATTCTTTTTTCGAATGACACGAATGGTGTGGCTTTCTGTATCGGCCAGATAAATGTCTCCGTTGGGAGCAACGGAAATTCCTTTGGGACCTGACAAAGTTGCTGCTTTTGCCGGTCCACCATGCCCCGTATATCCTTTTTTACCAGTCCCAGCGACGTGATGTAAAGTCTCATTATCCAAATCGATGCGATACACCATATTTCCTTCCCGCAACGCGAGATACAATGAACCTGTTCCAGACCCGTCATCAAAGAAGTCCAAAGCCCGTGGTCCGTTGAGTGGTGTTCCTGTTACCGTTGCTCCATCAGGCGTTGGTTTGCGTTGTCCTGTTCCGGAAAACGTATTCACAATACCTGTTTTTAAATTGACTCGACGAATGCGATGATTGCCTATGTCACAGATATAGAGATTGTCATTCTTATCCAGGGCAATCGAATGTGGTCGCGAGAAAGTCGCTTTCGTTGCGGGACCACCATCACCAGAGAAACCTCTTTTTCCGGTACCCGCAACCGTTTCGATCTTACCAGTTTTAGCATCGACGCGACGGACTATATGATTCACCATTTCAACGAAATACATATTGCCTGCCTGGTCGAAGCGAATTTCATAAGGTTCGTTTAGTTTTGCTTCAAGAGCCGGGCCGCCGTCACCGCTATATCCTTTTTTTCCAGAACCGGCGACCGTTGAAATTCGTCCGTTTTTTTCGTCGATCCGGCGAATCACATGACTTTTGATTTCACAGACATATAAAGCCCCATCGGGGCCAAGCGTGAGACCATACGGTTCACCCACCAGGGCATTTACCGCCGCCCCACCATCGCCGGCGTATCCCAGTTTTCCAGTGCCCGCTAAAGTGGAAACGGTTTGCGCAGAAACTTGTGAAATGAACAGACTCAATACAAACAGAATGATAAATGAAAGAATACGCGGCATGGCTTGATTCCAGATGGCATGTTTTCCAGAACTAATGGGGAATATCATCAAAAGGACGTTCCGGATCATCATGTTTAAATATTAAATAAGGACCAGCATTCGGATTATGCTTAAGTGCTTCAGCCGGTGATACCAATGTTTGTGTATTGGTCTTCTTATCGATCATCACAATTTTCACTCCGTCTGGATGTTCTTTCTGTTTGAAGAACTGATCGAGTAAGATATTTGCCGGTTCTCCCTGCTCATCCACAATCACGACATATTCCGCAGAAGGCTGGGGTACGAAAGGCCTTTCTTCTGAACATCCCTGCAAAATGGCGAAGCAAACTACGAGATAAAATTGAGCGATTCCATTTTGAACAGAGTCGTTCATTAGTTAACGCCTCCCATGTCTGATTCCAGTTTGTCTTTGTTGGTAAACAGGATGTTGGAATCCATCGGGCCGAACCAACCAATTTGAAACGCCTTGGGATCTCCACCATATGCTGAAGTTCCGGTACCTGAGATGGGCGCTGTGGTCACTCTCCCGTCCGCCCAACCAATATTTGCAACTGTTCCCGTATGACGAAAATGAATTGAGGGATCAGGGCGAAAGGTTGATTCCTGATAGGTTGGCGTCCAGTTATCAATAAAAAAAGGTGGTTCGATAAAGCTGTATTCGATAATATGCAGATCAGGAAGGCCCTGAGCTAAAGCAGCATCTGCAAAAGCCACGGTACGAGCCAGACTTCCGATTTCTCGCATGTTGGTTGCCACTTGATTACTAAGAGGAAACGGATTTTTCCAGCCAGTCCCTCCAAGATACGCCTGATTATAACCATAGCCACCGGCACCTCCTTCAAAGGCATTTGGAACCGTTCCATGTGCGGCGAAGTTACCAAATGAAGGGCACTTTTTTATTTCCGCGTTTTGTTCCAGGAAGGGAGCCAATGGTCCAAGGTGCGGTTGGAATTTGCTGGTGGGATCTGCTGTAACTCGTTCGCCGTGCCAGCGTTTCTTTCCACCGAAGCCGACATGTTGGTCGGCGGCAGCCCGTGGCCAAAACCCTCCGTTGGAGTCGGCATACATATGGCAGGCGAGAACGATTTGTCTGAGGTTATTCTTGCATTGTGCCATGCGCGCAGCTTCGCGAGCTTGTTGAACAGCCGGTAAAAGCAAAGCAACCAATACAGCAATGATGGCAATGACCACCAGTAACTCAATTAATGTAAAACCGTTTTTTCTTACGGTCTTTGAAGAACTTCGATTTGTTTGGGAAGAAAGGGAAGGTGGGCTGAAAAAAGACATTCTTGCGGCTTTTCTAGGTATACAGAGAATAGTTGGAACTAAAAAACAGTTCTCAATATTCTAACGAAGTCATACCAGGAATGTCTTGCCTGAGAGCAGTCTTCAAGCGGGGGATATAAACTTTTTTCAAAGTTTAGCGAGAAGCAGACTATTCCGCACCTGCATCCATTTGATTTTGTTTCTCGGTGATTTCACGTTCTTTTTTCAGGCACATCGTGATAAACGTTCCTGAAATAGCGGCTTGAGCTACCAGATAAACTAGAATATCCGGACCGTTCACAGCGATACAGGCACCGAAGGCGATGACAAATAGAGCAATCAAACGTGCTTTTAGACTCATGGTCTTGACCTTGTATTATTTCTAAGAAATGAATCCTATATTCTTTGGTTACGGAAAGTATAGTGCTGTATGATACATTGATCAATTGATATTCATGAATCAAAACCACGAACTTAATTGATTTCCAAAGAGATCATTTATTGTATTCTTCCCCAGGCAACAGGAGTGCAAAGGTATGTCGAGCATCGCTGATATTCAGGATTTTCTGGTGAGTCTCGCACCTCCCGATCTGGCCGAGAACTGGGATAATGTGGGTTTATTGACGGGGGACCCTGCACAGAATGTCGATCAGGTTCTGACTTGCTTAACGTTGACACCAGACGTCGCAGAAGAAGCAATTTCAGAGGGAGTGGATTTGATTATCACCCATCACCCGATTCTCTTTCGGCCTGTACAGCAGATAACATCTATGTCTGTCGAAGGTAAACTTCTGCTGGACTTGATCCAGGCAAAAATCTCAGTCTATAGTCCCCACACTTCTTATGATAGTGCCGAACGTGGGATCAACTGGCAGTTGGCTAAACTTCTGGGTTTAGAAGAGATTGGAATTCTAAGGCCTGTTAATTCTCCAGCAGAACAAGCAGAGAACGAGGAGAGCGGGGCAGGTCGATTTGGTTTATTGCCCGCTGAGTTGACACTGGCGCAACTGAATCAATTAATCAAGCAGGCACTTCGTATTTCTTCTCTCCAATTCGTGGGTGACCCTGATCTCCGCGTGGAGCGTATGGGCATAGCCTGTGGGGCGGCAGCAGAATTTTTGAACGACGCACACCGTCACGACTGTCAGGTTCTCTTAACAGGTGAGGCGCGGTTTCATGCGTGCCTGGAAGCAAGGTCGTTAGGCATGGGGCTAGTATTACCTGGTCATTATGCCACAGAGCGACCGGCGATGGAGAAGATGGCAGAATTGTTACAAATACAGTTTCCAAAACTGAAAGTCTGGGCCAGTCAAAACGAAACAGACCCACTGCAATGGGATTGTGACGGTGAATAATCTTCAGCGCTGGAGTAAGAATTCAAGATTTTAAGCCAATTAATGTGTCTCTATGTATATTCTCAGCCGGTTGCCATTGACCTGATCGGCAGATTTCGCCATTATCCCCCCTCTCTCAGTAGTTTAAATTCTCCTTTTTGACATACAGTCCGAACCGTTTGTGTTTTTGTATGTCGTGAACCTCAAGTAAATAGCTCACAAGACGTAATCGATTTCAATGTCCAAAGTTAAGCCCAACCGTTTCGAAGCAGAGCGGATTAAAAAGTTAGAGAAAATTCAATCCCTGGGATTCGATCCCTGGGGACAGCGATTTGATGGTCATATTCCCATTTCTGAAGCACGCACCCAGGCTCCTGAAGAATCTGGCGTCGATGGCGAAGAGGTGCGCATCGCTGGTCGAATCATGCTGCGTCGAAAGGCGGGTAAACTTCGCTTTTATGATATCAAAGACTGGACGGGCAAAATTCAGTTACTCTTCTCCCGCGGCGATTTGAGTGAAACGCAATGGGAGTTAATGGGTACGTTGGATCTGGGCGACCTGATTGGAATTGATGGTTGTCTGAAACGTACGGAAACCGGTGAAATTTCGGTGTTCGTAAAAGAGTTGACAGTATTATGTAAATCTCTCGCGCAACCTCCAGAAAAACACCATAGTGTAAAAGATGTCGAACTGTTGTTGAGACAGCGTTCACTTGATCTGATTTATACAGAAGGTGTTTTAGATAAGATGCTCACACGGAGTCAGATTATTGATTCTGTACGGCAGACCTTGCGAAACCATAAATTTGCAGAAGTCGAGACACCAGTCTTGCATGCAGTCGCCGGTGGTGCGGCAGCGAAGCCCTTTATTACCCATCATAATACGCTGGAAATGGAACTCTATATGCGGATTGCATTAGAGTTGCATCTGAAGCGGTTGATGGTCGGGGGGATCGAACGTGTATATGAGATCGGTCGCGTCTTTCGAAATGAGGGAATTGACGCAACTCATAACCCTGAATTTACGATGATCGAAATCTATCAGGCGTACGGTAATTATGAAACCATGATGGATTTGACAGAAGCGATTGTCACCGATGCCGTTAAAGCCATTAGTGACACGATGCAGCTTCCCTGGGGTGAAGATCAGACAATCGACTTCAGTGGACCTTGGGAACGCAAAAAGTATTATGATCTGGTCAGAGAGCACGCAGGCTGCGATCCACATGACCCGGCTGCCGTAGCAGAAGTCGCTAAGCAGCATGGTATTGATACAGATAACGTTCATCCAGATGTGATTCTGAATGAAGTCTTTGAAGCCACCTGCGAAGTACATCTGTCGGGTCCCGTTTTCGTGATTGATTATCCGGCGTCTATCTGCCCGTTGACCAAGCGAAAGCAGGATGATCCTAAAATTGCAGAACGATTTGAGTTGTTCGTGCAGGGGATGGAATTGGCAAATGCCTACACGGAATTGAATGATCCACTGCTCCAGGAAGAATTATTTCGCACACAATTATCAGGGCTGTCGGAAGAAGATTCGATGGCGAAAATGGATACGGATTTTGTAAAAGCGTTAAAGGTTGGTATGCCACCGGCAGGAGGCCTGGGAATCGGCATTGATCGTCTTGTGATGTTGTTGACCAATAGTCACAGCATTCGTGACGTGATTTATTTCCCACTACTCAGGCCAGAAGGTCAACCAGCTGTCAAAGAATAAACCAGGGATGTAACTGGCAATATGAGTGATGATTGCCGGTAGGAAAAATCAGCCAAAGGATTGGCCGTATGTACAAAACATTGCTTTGCTTACGATACTTGCGAACGCGTTATATTGCGCTTGCCAGCATTATCAGTATGACTCTCGGCGTGGCGACGATGATTGTCGTCAACAGCGTGATGGACGGTTTCAGCACTGATATGCGAACCCGACTGCGTGGCATTCTGGCGGATGTGATCGTAGAAACCAATTCTCTCGATGGCGTTGCTATCTCGCAGGATATGAAAGACAGCATTAATCGTGCTGTCGGCGACCACATTGAGGGCATGACGACAACCGTTGAAATCTATGCAATGCTCAGTGTGCAGTATGGCTCTCAATGGCAAAGCAAGCCCGTCACTTTGATCGGTATCGATCCAGGTACCAAAGCAACTGTCGGACCACTGGCTGAATATCTGGTAAATACAGATATCAATTCAGTACCTGATTGGGAACTGTCGCCGGAAGCGATGGCCTATCGCAAAGAGTGGACTACCCGCGCACAATGGATGGTTGATCGCTGGAATCATAATCCACCACCTCTGGATGATCAGACTGCACCTGTTGAGGAACCTGAATCGAACAAGCCACTACCTCCTCCTCAATTCGATTCTAAGACACCCTCCGATCAGGTATTTGATTCTGAACCACAGGTAGCAGACAAAGCAGATGCGGTCACTAATCCTTTCAAGGAAAACTTAAAAGGATCCGCTTTTGAAAAACAAGAAAATCGTGATCCTGGTAGCCCTTTGCAGGGACGTGTTTATGTCGGTTATGGGTTGGTCAGTTTTCCTTATGAAGATCCCGAAACCGGCGAAATCAAAATGTTTCAAATCGTCAAGCCGGGCGATGATATTAAGATCAGCACTGTGACGGCCGGGCATCCTCCAGAACCGACCCACTTTAATGCAACTGTAGTCGATTTATTCAAAAGCGACATGAGCGAACACGATGGAAATTTGGTGTTCTGTAATCTGGAATATTTACAGGAAGTTCGTGGAATGGTGCTTGATCCGGAGAGCGGTGCTAAACCGATCACATCGATTCAGCTTAAGCTGAAAAATCCGGAAGATGCCGCCATGGTCGTGAGCAAGTTGGAGGAAGCATTACCTGCCGGCTTGTTTCGTGTTCGAACCTGGGAAGACAAACAAGGTCCATTGTTAGCAGCCGTCGAAGTCGAATCTGCAATCTTGAATGTATTACTGTTTCTGATCATCGCCGTTGCCGGTTTTGGCATCTTAGCGATCTTTTTCATGATTACCATCGAAAAGACGCGTGATATCGGAGTCCTGAAAGCACTGGGCGCGAGTTCGAATGGAATCATGTCGATCTTTCTGTCTTACGGCCTGGCATTAGGACTCGTGGGAAGCGGTGTTGGTGTTGCTGTCGGATTGCTGTTCGTGAGATATATTAATGAGATCGAGAAATTCATTACCTTTATCACAGGTCGGAAAGTGTTCGATCAGCGGATTTATTATTTTCCGGAAATTGCCACGCATGTAGAACCGATGATGGTCTTCTGGGTTGCCATCGGCGCCATGATTATTGCCGTGCTGGCCAGTATTCTACCTGCACGAAAAGCAGCACGTTTTCATCCTGTCGAATCATTGCGATACGAGTAGTATGAGCGTGTTTTAGATCAAGAACTAGTTGCGATTGTTGTTTTCCCGTTTATGTCGAGTATGAATTCATGACCGAGACCATATCAATGCCTCATCCACAGTTAGCGGCGATTGCCGTCGAAAAGGCTTACCGAAAAGATAAGCACAAGGTCCCCGTATTACGTGGAATCGATGTTGAAGTGAATAAGGGCGAGTTTCTGTCGATCGTCGGTCAGTCAGGATCAGGAAAGAGCACCTTAATGCATCTGTTTGGGTTGCTGGATACTCCCGATGTGGGAGAGATTCATCTGGAAGGTCAACAGATTGACGACTTACCCGAGCATGCCCGTGACCAAATTCGTAACCGCGTCTTTGGATTCATCTTCCAGTTCTATCATTTATTACCTGAATTGAACTTACTGGAAAATGTGCTATCTCCTTTGATGATCCGTTATTCAACCTGGGAATACTGGAAAAAGAAAAAACAGTTCAAACAGGATGCAATGGAGATTATTGAAAAGGTAGGCTTATCTCACCGTATCAAACATCGTCCCGCGGAATTGTCTGGTGGTGAAATGCAACGTGCCGCCATCGCCCGGGCATTAATTGCCAAGCCGCAGATTCTGTTGGCTGACGAACCGACCGGAAATCTGGATAGTAGTACCGGTAAAGAGATTATGGAACTGCTGACCAACTTGAATGAGCAGGAGCAGCTGACTATCATCATGGTTACGCACGATGATTTGATTGCATCGCAGGCACATCGAACCGTTCGTTTGCGAGAAGGTCAGTTCGAATTACTAGGCAAGCATCAAAGTGCTTCGGTACCTGCTTAGTAACAAACGATCAGAGGCCTTGTTTTGTAGACGAACCAGTTCTGCCTGTGTTGTGTCGATGGAAGAACCGCTGCATCTGATTGTGCTGTCTGAAATGGATTTCACTGAATTCAAAACAGTATGGAAATTCCAACCGAACCAGCCAGCCCCGTCTTGGCCTAATTTGAGAATGGTAACAAAATCTGATGTCGATTTTAGTGTATATTGACGGAACGCTGCTTCCCAAAGAAGAAGCGAAAATCAGTGTATTCGATCACGGCTTGCTCTATGGTGATGGCGTGTTTGAAGGCATTCGAGTCTACAATAAAAAAGTGTTTCTGATGCAGGAGCACATCGATCGACTCTATGAGAGTGCTTTGGCAATTCGTTTGGAAATTCCCCTCACAAAATCCGAAATGATTCAAGTTGTTAACGAAACGGTTGCTGCTAATAAAATCGAAGATGGTTATGTGCGGTTAGTGATTACGCGTGGCGCGGGCTCGTTGGGTCTGGACATTCGCCGCACGAGTAACCCTCAAGTGATTATCATTGCCGATAATATTTCGTTATATGATCCACAACTTTATATCGACGGTCTGAAGATTGTGACGGCTTCGACGATCCGAAATCATCCGGCGGCACTATCCTCGCGTGTGAAATCATTAAATTACCTCAATAACATTCTGGCAAAGATTGAAGGCACAGACGCAGGTTCCATTGAAGCCTTGATGTTGAATCATAAAGGCGAAGTCGCAGAATGCACGGGCGATAATATTTTCATTATTAAAGATGGAGTCGTCAAAACGCCTCCCGTCGAAGCAGGTATCCTGGAAGGTATCACCAGAAACGCTGTGATCAAGCTGGCAGAAAAATCGGGTATTACTGTAGAGCAGTTACCCTTCACTCGGCACGATATTTTCATCGCCGATGAATGTTTCCTGACCGGTTCAGCTGCCGAAGTAATTCCCGTTGTCGCCCTCGACGGTCGTGTCATTGGTGATGGAAAACCAGGCCCGATTACCAAAGATTTAAACGAACAGTTTAAACAACTCACACGCGAGTAACTTCCCCGGCGATATGATTCGTTTCGGTTGAACAAAAAATGGGATTGACATTTTCGGGAATCCTTTCATACGCACACTTTGCACTTGGGTCATTATTTTTATCTTGACACTCACATGCGGATCACGAAACTGCGCGATCTGCGTCGCGCGCGTGGAAAAACTTTTTTAGTGTGCTCTTTTCCTCACTGTTGATTTCATCACTACAAAAACCGCTTTGTTTTTCAATATTCTGATAGGAACAGTGTGAACTAATTCTAAATACACAGTTTCCTGAGGTTATTATCAAACCGTTTCACACGCACTTCACGTCGATCTCATTTCATTTGACTTCCCTTTCAATCGTTGTTGACGTTTAGTCACCTCTTGACTCGTCCTCGCTGATCAATGTTTTTTACGGTAACGAGTCGCTCTTTTATATTGATGTAAATTCTGAAATGAGAAATTCAACTGTAAAATACGACTATCGTTTGTCCGTTGCATAGCTCAATTGCTTGATTTCAAAGGCTCGCATTGATTAGATCCAGAATCCACTATATCTGATGTCAACTCAAATGCGGAGATGAATACCCGGTGAACTTTCGTTGCATCAGCCGATTTGTGTGTTAGGATGGGAAAACGTGAATCGGCGCGATCGGTTTGCTGGCTTCATGTGTTTATTCTTTCAGCGGAACCGTAAATTGTCTGTCCAGTTGGGATCTTTTTGATGCAAATCTTAAACCGAACAATTGTTTGTTGCTTATGTGTCAGTGCTTTACTTTTGTCACTGGGTGCAGAGGAGCAATCTGCAGCGGTTTCGGCTGCTACAGAGAAGACCGATCTGAAAGTCGTGAAACAAGCACTCTCCGAATTCAACTCGTTGATTGGTGGCTGGCGTGGCGTGGGGATGATCAAGCGAAATTCGCGTAAAGGAGCCTGGTCGGAAAAGGCAGAGTGGGTTTGGAAATTCGCCCCAAACTCTACTGGGATCGCTTATCAGATCACGGATGGCAAATTTCTGAAGTCGGCATTACTGACATATGATCCTCAAAAGAAAACCTATCTTTTGTCTGCCGTCTTGCCTGATGGAAAAACGCGGGACTATAGGGGTACATTGGATAAGGACACGTTGGTCTTAGAATCAGTGCCTGATAAAGCGGGAACGGTCTATCGCATCTCCATTAGACGTCTTAATGAAAAACGGACATTGGTACTGTTTCAGAAACGGAATCAGGGGCAGTCGTTTTATTACCGCTTGGCAGAGGTTGGTTATACAAGAGCTGGCACCCGATTGGCAGAATCAGGGAGTGGTGGCCCGGAATGTATTGTGACTGGTGGCGCTGGTACGATTCAAGTGAGCTATCAGGGCAAAAACTATTATGTTTGTTGCAGTGGATGTAAACAGGCTTTTGAGGAAGATCCTGAAACGTTCATTGCGGAGGCGAAGAAAAAAGCAGACGCACGCCGCAAGAAGAAATCGAGCCAGTAATTCGGTTCTTTGAATCAAAAAACGAATGCGTTTCCATTAGAAGTGTTCAAGTGAAGAACCCAGGTCACCCACTGTTGGTTCTTCCAGGATGACTTCCTTATCCGCCAAATCAGTACGAGGCAATGGAATTCGCTCACCCTTTGAGGATTTCTTCGACATGGGGTTTAACCATTTGGGGAGCTTCGAGAAATGCGAAGGTTCTTCTAATTTCGTCTGTAAAATTGCCGGTTCCAGTTCAACTGGTTGTTGTTGAGACACATTTTGAATGGAAGTGGGTTTTTCTTTTTTGGTATAAAATTCCAAACCGAAAAAAGGAGACCGGCCATCACTGTCCATCCGGAACATTTTATTAGCAATGCCCTGGCACCCTGATTGTGTACCAATCAGGAGGGTCGTAATACTAAGAACCCAAATTAGTCGCAGCCCATTCATTTGTCGACTTATTCCATCCTTGTCTAAGTCAAATCACTCTTAATTTACTTTGCTGTCACATTAGAATTGATACTGTATCAACGATGCTTAGTGACGATTCTCTTTTCACTGTTAGGAACGAATCCCTTTTCGTCATCGACTAACTGAATCTGTCAGTTTGCTCAATTTTAGTAGATGGAGGGATCCCTTTGAAATTTTTTGTTTTGAAGCCGTTTATCCCCAATAGATTACTGATCTATTCGTCCGTAATCGACTCAGCCATTTCACTTTCGATCTCTTCTTCAGACTGAACGGGAGGTTCGCTCTGTTTGGGAACATCACGAAAACCGAGTGTGCTGGTGATTGGCCCATCACCGCCTGCCATTTGACAACCCGTCATAGGCAGCACACAGAGCATGGAACAGAAGATTGTAAGGTGTAACTGTTTACGCATAGGGATTCCTTTCCCTTTCATCCCATAATAACACCCCCTTAAAATCTGTTGCGGTTCATAACAGGAAATGGCTTGTATGTGAAGAGCATTTTGTACTTCGGCACACCTCCCCCCTGATTTTCAGAGACATTTCAGTTACCTTTCTCTCATGTTGATTTTTCGCATCATGCTGTTTTAAGGCTACATGGCAATAACTGCTTGTCTATAAATGGTTTACGTGTTTAAACCCTCTTTCACCGTTCTAAGCGGTGTGAATTCGCCTCATTCTGTTTTGGTCTCGGTTTGTCATGTGCCGAAAAAAATGTCCGCAATGTGTTTTTTCTATCTGACCATCTCTTAACGACTTACAGTTCTGTTTTTGAACAGATTGTAAAAAGTTTTTAGCGCGGAGCCCCTTTTGGTATTCAGCTTGCTTTACATCCCTGTATCAACTTGAAAACACAAAACTCGATGCAAAGCATTCATATTTAACACCAGGGAGACCCACACCATGAAAAACATCTTCACTCAACTGATGAACGACGAAGCCGGATTCATTGTTTCTGCCGAGCTTGTTTTGATTTCCAGTATCGCCGTTCTGGCAATGATCGTCGGACTGTCTGAAGTCGCTTTAAACGTCAACAATGAACTCGAAGATGTGGGCAGTGCCTTCTCCTGCATCGATCAGTCTTTCAAACTCAAAAATGCACACGGTCACAAAGCGTGCACCGAATCAAGCAGCTTTTACGATTCGACTGACTTCTGTGCTGGTCAGTGGGACGTTGAATAATCGTTCCCTGAAAAACCGAATGACAACCTCCGAAACGTCCTTTCTTTCCTGAAGACTGTCAGCAGGGCTTCACCAACCCTGCAGATTTTAAAACCCAAAACAAACCCAATACCCACTTTATGAACTGGAGACTATCACCATGAAAACCGTGTTGATTCAACTGATGAACGACGAGGCCGGATTTATTATCTCTTCCGAGCTAGTGCTCGTTTCAACAATTGCCGTATTGGCGATGATAGTAGGGCTGAGTGAAGTCGCTCACAACATTAACCAGGAACTGGAAGATGTGGGTAGTGCATTTGGTCGGGTCAACCAGAGCTTCTATGTTTCCGGTGCCTCAGGCCACAAGGGCTATACGTTTGGAAGTGATTTCAATGATCGGGTTGATTTCTGTGACAGTCAAAACGACATCGTTTGTGACCGTGGCCCTGTTCGCGAAGGACGAGGTTACAACAACTAAGCGATTGATTATGACTGCGAAATAGATGACGTTTCCCGCATAGGAAGCAGGCTTGCATCGAGGCGGAGGTCTCCACCTCAGACACCCTTATCATTTCACATGATGAGGGTGTTTTTTATGCGCAGCACGATGATTTGTTATCAAGTCAACCAGGAGCGGCTTTGGTGTACTTGCTCCGGTTGCTCAACATGATGAGGGGCTTTCAGTGATTCCGGAGCGTGGATCGTTTTTTTTTCCTCGACGGTTTCAGTCTGCAGGAGTTCGATAAGCTCACACCAGGACTCTCGATGGATTTCCAGAACCTTTATGGCATCATGAATGTATTTCGGATCCTGTTTGACATCTGCATGGTTTAGGTTTTCATAAACAAACACAAACAGTGCTTTCAGTTGTTCAATCATTTCCGGTTGCTGCTCAGGATTCAATCCGCCTATCAGTTCGGCAACGAGTTCGCGGCTTTTGTCTAACGCAAAGTGAGTCTGCTCAAAATTTTGCGCTTCTGCTGCCTGTGCTGCTTTTCGGGCAAAACGTAATGCGCCATCAACCACCATGAGATGCAACTGATGTGGTTGTGCTGTTAGAACCTGGTTTTCAATATAATCGCTTCCGTTCATCTCCTTGATGGCCCCTCTATATAGTTTGATTGACTCGATTGAGTAGAAATTATTTCTTGTTGTTGGAATTGTTTGTACTCAGAAGTTGCAGTCGTTCTAATGCAGACTGTTGTGAGTTCAATTGATTGACGATCGTTTCCTGTAGCGTAAATTGGCGAATCAGTCGTTCGCGACGGTCTTCCAAAATTGAATTCAGTTCATCGACACGAGTGTTCAAGGCCAGTGCGGATGCCTGTAGTGAGTCCGTTTGGGCCTTGAATGTTCCCGTAAACGGATCTGTCATCGCGGTAATCACTTCATCCATGACAACAGCAAATCCCGTATTTTCCTGCTGGAAAAACTCCGTAACGGCACTGGGATCGTCGATCAATACCTGATCAAAAAAAGATTCGTTGAGCTGTAATTTCCCATTACTACTAAACTGAACTCCTAATTCAGACATGCTCTTAATCGAGTTGTTACTGACAGAAAGCTTTTTTGTCAGTAATCCTTCCAAACGGGAAACCGTTGTCAATACAACACCATTTCCATTGAGCACACCTCGTTCATTCGTTTCAGAGTTAAAACTGGTGAGTGAATCTTTGGCGTCGACGAAGGCATTATATGCAGTGATAAAATTATTGATCGAAGATTTAATGCCTGCGGTATCACGGGCAACAGAAATTGTGGCTGGTGAAGTACCTGTTGAAAGTAAGTCGATTTCCAGTCCTGTAATGGCATTGTCAAAACTGTTGGTGGACGAGGTCAATAAAAATGAGGTTTGCGGGTTACTACCGATACGAATTAATGCGTCCTCAGCATCAACAGAAGTAGTAAATCCAAAATCGAATGAACTTTCCAGAATCATTTCCCCTGCACCACCGCTTCGTACAGAAGTCAAAGAGAGTCGAGAAGAATTAAATGCCGTACCATCATCAATAATCGATGCACTTGCAACGCCTGTGGCATTAATTTTTTCTGCAATGTCATCAAGCGTATCTGTTGCCTCAACCGTGATCACTGTCGTCTGATTACTTTCGACGCTGGTTGTTCCCGAGCCTAAAATTCCCAAGTCCGCTGCCACGGTTCCGCTGGAGACTTCCTCGACTTTGACATCGAATGAGCTTCCACCTGTACTTTCGATAATAAAACCATCTCCAGCATCATTCAGACGGGCATTGATTTGCGCACTGGCTGTGGTGGCAGCATCATTAATTTTTGTGAGCACATCCCCGATTGTTTTAGTGGTTGTTGCGTCTGACAAGTCGACGTTAAAGCTGACTCCATCACGGTCTGTAATGCGAATGCTACCCGTTGAGACCGCCGTACCATTTTTTCCATAAGTCGATAAGGATGTCTCTTCATTAACATAACGCAAATCCAATGAACCGGAATCAACGGTATGTTTTGTTTCAGCAAGTGTTGTATCGATTTTGAGGAAGCTGGCTAAATTCCCGGTGACATCTTGTATTTCAATAGATGTTCCCGAAGGAGCCGAGAGATCTTTGATTTGAATCCCTGTTTTTGTTTCGTTCAAGCTGGCTTCAATTTGAATTGCGCCATTCGCATTGATCAGATCGATTACATCATCTAGCGTTTCTGCTGAGGAAAAATCGATGGTTGCATTTCCTGCTGCACCATCAGTAATGGAAATCTGACCTGCGTTTAGTACGGTTCCCGTTGACGAAACTCCACCATTCAGGCTTCTGAGTAATACAGAATTCAAACCTCCGGAAATAGTGCCCAGAATGGTTCCACCGGGGGCTGACTGCTGAATTCCCAACTCGCGTGCTGCTAATGAACTATTCAAGGCAGTGACTGCAAAGGTAGAACCGCCGACGGTATTATCTACCAGGCTTAATTTCCCATTACTGTCAATAGAGGCGGTCACTTTGCCTGCATTAGAAACATCATTATTGATTAAATCGACGACGTCTCCAATCGTCTGCGCGGTATCTAAATTAACGTCGATGGTTGATGCATCCGCGGCCGTGATTTGAAAGTCATCGGAACCTGCGACTGTCGTAATCCCATTTCCATCGTTAATTTGTGACAAGTTAAAATCAGTAGTCACTCGATAGACGGAGTCACCATTAAACGACGAGCCAGCCACTGACTTCAAAATTCCCAAATCAGCTGCTGTTTGACCGCCGCCCACTTCCGTGACAGAAAGAGTTCCCACACCTGAGCCGGTATCGGTAATAACGAGGTGATCGTCTTCAATACTGGCGACAATCGTTGTGGCTGACTTATTGATGGTGTCGATCACATCATCGATATCAATTGTCTTGGTCAGGTCAATGACTTCCGTCTGACCATCACGGTCGGTAATGCGAATACTCCCACGTTGAACGCCTAAACCATTATTCAATTCTTCCAAAAGTTTGGGCTGATCCAGCTTACCTCCATTTGAAAGGGTAATGGTGGTAGCTGTTCCAATTTGTGTTGTATCGGAATCAGCGAATCCTTTTGAAATGACTTGATGGTTCGATGAGGTACGCAAGCCCTGTAATTGATAGGTGGCTGCGGTGGCGGTGCTGTTGGCGGCAACGCTGAATTGACTCGTGTCGGAGCTTGTGGCCTGCAGCGTCTCAAAAGTGCTTTCCAGGCCCAGTGTTTGAACTGTGGAATTAAGCGAAAGCAGGTTAGCTTCGAGGGTTTTGATACCCCCTTCGACTGCCTCAAATCCTGAGGCACGATCCGCCAGACGGACAAGCGCATTTCGCTGGACACCGATCAGGGCGTCCACAATTTCCGTAATGTTCAACCCGGTTGCCAAACCGACACCGGAACTAATGCCTGACATCTTACCAAGCCTGTCTTAGGGTAATTGAGCGACTGCTCCTCTTACATTGAATGGCCAAATTCTGAATCGAAATCATCTTTTGATGCCTAGTCCTTAATAACTGACTGCGCACGACGGACTACTGCATCTAAATTTATATCGGTTAGTGAAAGGTTGCTGCTTGAAGCGAGTGTTCCAAGATCTGCTCTGTAAAGCGTGTTTTTAATAGAATTTAGTAATTATGACGAATTTTCGGGCCATGATGCTATTCGATCACAGCATAGGAAAGTGAAGTTGCAAAGGGAAATCGTTTCAGTCGTAACTTTGGTAGCCCGATCGTTTCCATTGCTGCGAGAGTTTCTCCTGGGAATAAATTCATATTTAACTCATCAAAGGCGATGATTGCCCCTTTGGGCATTCGTGGAATCAACTGCTCCAATGCGATTTTTGTTGGTTCGTATAAATCTGCATCGAGATGTAACAACGAAACGACCAGATGCTGATTTTTTTCGAGATATTCTGGCAGCGTGATACCAATATCCCCTTTCACTAATTCCACTTTCGGAATGTGATTCAGATAACGGGTGGAATCATAAACCTGTGTCGCTCGTTCGATGTCTTCCATTGCGTTTTCTTCTGACTTGAAACCGCCTACTTCAAGATGTTCGCTGGTTCCCGTTGTGTCTTTTTCGCTCAATGAGGGAAAGCCTTCGAAAGTATCAAAGCCGATAATTTTTCGTAGATAATTAACAGGCTCTAAAATCGCACTGAATTGCGCCCAGGCCATTAAGCTGGCGCCCCGGTGCACGCCGAGTTCGACAACTGATCCGTTAACATCTAACTGTTGTTTGAAAATTTCATAACGAGCCAGTAATTTAGTAATCGATTGCCGGGAAACGTATTTGGTAAATGCATCTAATTTGTTTAAGTTTGTGCCGACACTCGATTCCCAATATTCTTCGACCGCATTCAATGCATTCAAGTCGCTCGCAGACTGATTCTGCGATTCTCCCACGTTGCCTCGTAGTAACCCTTTTTTTTCTGCCATGTCAAATTAGCTTTTTCTGAAGTGTTTCGTGAATCAATTTGGTTTCAGGATGCCGATCTCTGCATTGCGTTTCTGGCACGTGTAATTTCTTGAATGCGCCAGCCTTCGTTCAAGAATTGAGGATCTCTTAGATCCCGATACCGCAAATTCAATACGAATCGGACGTGATCGGATTGATTTTTTGAAGGAGTGTGCGGTGTCAGACTGTGAAATAACAGCACATCTCCCACATCCAGCGCCGTTGGTACAACGCGGTCGTATTGGTTCACCTCTTCGGGAGGAAGTGAATGCCATTTTGTGACTATTCCATGATTATGTTCGTCGTGTGGCACCGGTGGTTTTTGATGCTCACCTAATGCGAACGTCAGACTACCATTCTGTTGATCTGTTTTCTGTAGAGGTGCATAAAGCGTAATTGTTGAATAGGGACCTTCATTGTAATACCAGTCCTGATGCCACGACGCAAGATGCCATTCTCCCTGAGGCATACTCATGAGAATGATATAGCGATCATGAATGGAAATTTCAGGCGAGAGCAGTTTTTCGAGAATCGCCATTAATTTCGAATGTGCTCCCATCGCATGCAGGGATGGAGCAAAATTCATTGCATCATAAAGAATGCTCTGTGTACCGGGAACCTGCTCTTCCAGCCTGATCAATCGATCGCTGATTTGTTTGATCTCATTTTCGTTTTCAAAGACTTCACAACCGTTGTGTCGTTCCAGGAGAGTGAGACGCCCTGAAAGGTCGTTTCGAATCGATAGGAAGTCCGCAGGATCAAACAGATTTTTGACCAGCAGAACCCCTTCTTCTGCATATTGATCCAGGTGCTCATTTGAAAGTTCAACATCTTCTGTCTGACAGTTCAAGGTACATAATTGGTTTATAGGAAGCATCATTCACCGTCCCTGGTCATTTTGATGAGCCGTGTGTTTATTGTTCGTATCCAAATTGATCGACTAAAGGTTTAAAAAAACGGTTGACCATTGATCTTTCAGACTGAGACAACTGGTCGCGCCACTTGCCAATCATCAAAGGTTGAACAAGGGGCGAATCTGACGTGTGCTCTTCATCAAGTCGTAATGCTTGTGCCGGGAGCGAGTCGGTGGCTGTGGAAGCAACCGCGCACTCGGGTTGTGCCATTAATTCACGAATTTCGGCAGCAATTTCTGAGGCAACGTTCAGTTTTAGTAAAACTCCTAATTTGGTCGCCATCTGAAAAATCAAAGCTTCAGCATTTTCTACGATGTGTTCATAAGGAATGACCATGATTCCCGGTAGACAAAGTGCATGGTGTATTTCCTGATAAGCACTCACTGTCTGGTCGACGGCGGTTGAGAAATTGATGTCGCTGTTTTCCATTTCGGAGCAAACCACGTCACGAGGGTCACGATAATGATAAAAAGGGCGTACGGCATCCTGTTGAGCGGCTTCAATAGCCTCTTCGGTCAGCAAATGAAATCGGATAATCATCCGCTCATTTACATTCATCGTTCCAATCAGATGATTCAGTTCCTCCAATGACTCTGGCTCTTCGACCTGGAAGGTATAGTTTTGTTTTTCCCAGATCTTCTTAAAGACTTCCTGTGACCAGTCGGTTCCTGAATTGGGAATTCCGAAATTAAAGATGATCATATTTTATCCTGTCTGAAATCGTGGTCTTTGTGGAAGCATTCATATATCGAACGCTGATTCCGTCTACGTTTATATGATATCGCTGTCGATTGAATCACGCTGTCTGTTTTTCTGTGAAAGGAACTGAGGCCTTGGGACCTGTGATTCAGATTGGTCGTGTTCCCCACGGTAAGGGTGTTGATCTTTGAAATAATCGATCAATCGCCCCTGATATTCGATCAAGATTGTCTTGAAGGGAATTTGATTGCGTTCAATTTCAAGTACAATATCGGCGGCTCGCCATTGAGTGGCAATCAGAATGACTTCGACCGGTTCTTGGATCAAATGATCTCGGAAGAGAATTTCCTGACCCGTTCCAGGTACAAAAGTGCCGACTTTATTCTGATCTGAGTCGATTACAACCGGAAAGCGATTTTGATCAAGCTGGTTCTGGTTGATAAACGCAGCCGCTTTTCCAGTACCACCCCAGATTGCCACGCGTTTTCCGGTGCTCGCCAGATCATCAAACTGCTGCGCCAGTTGAGCCGCAGACTGCAATGCCTTTTCCTGAAACATCACTGCCTGACGTGCTAATTCGACCTGGTGCTTTTGCGGCTGGAAGCTGGCCAGTCCGTAAATCACTTCGCCGTTGTAGCTGGTTTCAATCAAATCAGTGTTAGTGGCACAGCGGGTTAACAGTCTTTCCAGCGATTGGGTCGTAAAATGAGAATTGTGTTCGTAGAAGAAGTCAACCGTGCGACCTGCCGCCAGTACGCCGTCAATACAGGGGACTTCAATAAACAGTTTGGTCGCACACTCAGCGACGTTCGCCGCAAATGCGACTTCTTGTGCAAAACCCAGGGGATTCATCAAATGTTCAAACACATGTCGGCTGATGATCAGATCAGGCTGCAGTTCTGCCAGATGTGTTCCCGGTTCAAACAACATCGCCCGAGCATCAATCAAGGCGCCTTCGGTCTCGATTTCTGCATTTGGATCAAAGCCAATGAATTTCCCTGTGGGAATTTTCTTTGCCAGTGAACGCAATAGATGGCCTTCTCCACAACCGATTTCCACAACGGTTGGATTTTCAGGAAGATGCTCTGAAATCAGGTCGCAGACTTTTTGCAAGTGTTCAGACCAGATTGCACCTTTGTTGAACATTAAGTTTGGTTTATCTGAATAAGGAACCTTCGCATAGTCGAACGCGGCATTCGAAATGTGTCCGCAATCCACACATCGCATAAAATCATGTGGCAAACGTTCCATCGTCTGTGCTTCTTCGCAAGTTTGTGGCCACGCCAACGTCGTCAAGGGGAGCAATCCACCATCATAAAACTGGACCGCAATATGGTATCCACAAGCGGGACATGTATAATTCTGCATGGCAGAATTAAGGATATGGGAGTGATCTTGACTTTGTGTGTTGTTTAATGAAGCATCCATGCTTTCATCCTTATTTGAGGCAGAGCTTATCAGGTTCGTATGAGGTTGATGAGTTTTTTTTTGTGTTTCTAATTCGTGAAAAGCAGATTCGAAAAATGCTTCCAGTTCTCGAACAGTGTTCATATCTTCAAAAACAAGATGACTTTTGGAAAGAATTTTCAGACGGAGTTGATCGCGGAAATTTTCATCTTCACCAATGCGACAGGCGAGATCAATGTATTCGTCGATAGACGAAACAACGCAGTCCATAATCCCCATCTTTTTATAGACAGCCAGCATACCGCGACCACGCATATATTTTGCCGGCAATGTCACAACAGGCGTTCCAATGGCCATCGACTGATAGGAAGTATTACCGCCTCCGAAGTGCATCGGATCCAGCATGACATCGGAAATATAAATCAGGTTCAGAAAGTCATACGTCGACATTCCTCGTAACCAGTGAATTCGATCAATGACATCAGAAAAAGACTTATTAAATCGTTCGACTAGTAAATCCTTCCATTTGGAATTTTGGTCACGAATCATAACGATACGTGCTTTCGGATCTTTTCTTAGAATTCCTGCCAGAATCTGATCAAATTCTGGATGAATTTTAAAGAGTGTCTGGGGACAGGCATAAACATGTTGCTCATCAGAAAGTCCGAACGCGGCCCGATTTTTGATCTTCGCAGGTAAGGTGGGACGATAGTAATAGGATGGTAGTGCATCAAGTTGAACCAGTTGCTCTGAGTAATGATCATCGGCGTTTTCTGGTTCGATTAGTTTACTGGAGATAAAGTAATCAATGGTCTTCAATCCGGTCGTAATCGGATGCCCCCAGGTGACACATTGTACGGGCGCATGCCGAGTGGTCGCCAATGAGAAGATGAACGGGTCCATACCAATGTCAGCATAAAACAGAACATCTAGTTCCAAGCTTTCCAGAACCTGATTGGCACGTTGTAGATCGATTCCCAGAAAAACGTATTCGTCTGAATTTTTTCGGATCTCCTGAGCAACTTCATCATTGTATTTCGCTGGCGAAATCGTGATCACATGAAACTTATCTCGATCAATATTCTTGATGATCCCTTTCATTAGCGATCCGATGGTATGTTTATAGAACAGGCTGGAGATAAATCCGATGCGGATGTGTCCATCACGCTCTATTGTAGGTTCTTGCGGATTCCAGCTGAGCGTGTTTTTGATCTGATAGAGTTCTGCCATGCGTTCGATAATCGGACGGTCATTATATCCCTGGTAGGCCAGATAAAAGGTGCCGGGCGTCAGTTTGATCGAAGCATCGATTAGCACACGATCTTCGTGCATATCTTCGATTTTTTGTATAAACGATTGTCGTACTTCCTGAATGGCATCCATGGATGCAGGAATCGCTGGCAGCAAGCTGGCAATTGCGAGGCGATATTCTGGCAGAGGCTGCAGTTCAAATGCTTTCTTCAATGCCGATTTTGCGTCTTCAAACTGGCCCATCCCCTGATAGATGGTTGCCAGATTTAGATAAGCGGACACACAGGTATCGTCTAATTCCAGCGCACGTAAATAATATTTAAGTGCTTTCTTAGTCTTCCTCTTCTGATTAACGAAGTGCCCGCGATAGTTCCAGAGGATGGCGCTGTCGGGATGTTCTTTGATCGCTTGCTCTACCTGTTCTTCAGCTTCTTCGTTGCGCAGTTGTGATGAATAAAGTTCGATCAGTTTTAAACGAGACTGTAAATGATCAGGTTCCAACTCCACCAGCAATTCGAAATAGCCAACAGCAGAACCGACTTTTTTTTGCTTTAATCGGATTGACCCCATTCCAAACAGTGACGCTGTATTTGTATGGTCACTCTGATAAAGACTTTGGAAAATTTCATAAGCATATTCCAGGTCACCCAGTGAAGCCACCAGAGATCCCAGGTGAAATGCCGCACCCGGGTGATTAGGGTGCTTTTGCAATACTTCTCGAAAAGTGAACGTTGCTTCGGGGATCTCTTTTGATTCTTCTAATGCCTTGCCTAGGTGAAATAAAATATCACAATTCTCAGGTTCCAATTTTAATGCAGCTCGAAAACATTTGATGGCAAATGCAAAGTCTTGTTGCTCTGCATAAAGGATACCCAGATTATTTAAAATCTCCCAATTAGCTGGTTGTAGCACTGCCGCTTTTCTGAGAATCTTGATTGCAGCTTCGCATTTCTGTTGTCTTGACAGAAAGACGGAATAATTTTTCAAAGTATCAATATGGTTAGGAACCAACTTGAGAGCTTGTTGATAAGATTCTTCAGCAGCTTCAGGAGCTTCTGATTTTGCGTAAGCATTTGCTAAATTAAAATGCGCAGTATGAATATTAGGTGCTAGCTTGACAACTTGCCTGCAAAGGGTGATCGCTTCTTCAAGGTCATCATCTTCTTCCAGTAGTAGATTGCCGAGATTAATTAACGCATCAACATAATTCGATTTCAGCTGAATTGCTTTGCGATACGCATCACGCGCTTTTTCTTTTTTTCCGGATGAAGCGAGCGTGATTCCGAGATTATAGTGAAATGACGGGTTGTCAGGCTCCAGCTCGATGGCGCGTTCGTAATTGGAAACTGCATCCTGAAAATGACCTAAGCCTTTACAGGCAGCTCCACGATTTGAAAAGAAAGATCCAATACCATCATTCTGGCAAATAGCACGTGTGATAAAATCAATTGATTTTTTGTACTGTTTTAAATGTAAATAGACTACGCCTAGTAAGTGCAAGGCATCCGCTTGGCTTGGATCGTGTTTGAGTACTTCACGATAGAGTTCTTCCGCAAGTGGAAGATTTCCAGCTTGATGCTGTTGAACCGCCGTTGCCAATAGTTCCTGAGGTGAAGGCATAGAATCTTCTTTGAGTCACAGTACGAATTGTATTTTTTGCAATGCGAGCTGTTGAAACCTGGTCAGGTTCGATCACCAGCTAGACTATTCCGGTTATTCTGTTTGTATCGGCTGAGGCGCGGAGAGAGATAAGCCGTTTCTTTAGTCAGTCTGAAATCAGGTTCAAACAAGGTTTATTACTGCAAGCTGTTTGGGGAAATAGGATGAACAGTGGGTATAAACAAAAAACACTACCCATCGTATGATGAGTAGTGTTTTCGTTTCTGAACTTATTTTTCAGTCGGTAATCGACTTCTCAGAGGATTATTATCCTAAGAGACTCAATACCTGCTGTGGGTTCTGGTTGGCAATCGAAAGAACCGAAATACCAGCCTGGTTCAAAATCTGAGCTTTTGTCAAATTCGCGGTTTCGACAGCAAAGTCGGTGTCCACGATCTGACTTCGAGCTTCAGAAATGTTTTCCAAAGCAACCCCCAGCGAGGAGACGTTGGTCTCAATCACGTTTTTCTGAATCGCACCCAATCGACCACGAAGGGTGGAAACACGGTTGACTGCCTCTTCGATGATATTCACCAGGTCAGCACCAGGAACGGCAGGTCCCACATCCAGCAGACTCTTACCACCACCTGATCCCAGTTCGAACAATTTACCGGAAACACCACCCAATCGGGCTGTATTCACAGCTTCAATTCCAATGCCCACCTGACCGGCGGCTGACACATCCTGTCCAATCTGGAACAGTGAACCACCACCGGTAATTGTTAAACTGGCGGTATTTGAGGCTGTGTTAGCGGCAGCAGTGAAGGAGAACGATGCATCAAGCTGTTGAGATCGCAGGTTGGCCTGTAGACCGGATCCTTGAGCGACCTGTCCGTTAATTCGGGCGACAATATCCGAGCCGATATCTCGTGAGAGAGCATTGGCATCTGTCACATTGTCGACAGTATCAAAGGTTCCAGACAACACGTTAACGTCAACAAACTCGTCAGAGCCATAGTTAGAAGCACTGAAAGTCAAGTAAGCGCTAGTACCACCAGATAAGGCAGCAGCAGCTTCAACTTCGACGACTCCGGTACCATCACCTTCCTGAGCAGTTGTGATCAACGCATTGGTGTCGGCATTACCATCCAACAAAGCTTTGATTGAGGTCGCTGTTGAGGTAATTGCATTGTTAGCATCAGAAGCGACTTGCACAATGATATTAATATCGGTGTTCGAATTATTGAACGTAATACCTGCAACACTGTTGGGACCATTCGCAGCAGCAAACTCAACTCGGATGTTTTGTCCTGTATCACCCAAGATGCTGTCTGATGTACGGGCATCAGTGAATGTTAAGCCAGAGTTTGTCGCAGCATTGTTGAATGACAGGTTACTGGCTACTTTATTGGTTTTGGTTGCCGTCACACCGGTAATATCAGTCACACCGTTTACAGCGTCACGAACGTTATCCAGCGAACTGGAAGCACCCAGGAACAGCACCTGACTACCACTGGCTCCACCTACTTCAATAGTGGTTGCAGACGCCAGGCCACCAGAAACAGCACTATAGTCCAAGCTGGCTTGCGTCGCAGCAGTTACGATTGTGGCATCGAGTGTAATTGTGCTGCTGGATCCAAATACGGCTTCGTTGACCTGGAAGTCAGAGAGTTTGGCAGAGTCGACTGCTGAGGCTTGTGTTCGGAATGCTTTACTACCGTCGATCAGTTTGTCACCGGCGAATGATGTATTTGCTGAAATTCGGTTAATTGCAGATAAAGCAGTATCAATTTGAAGCTGATTCGCTGCAATTTCATCTGATGACAGAGCACCTTCGTTCAAACCTTCTTGAACCAAACCTCGAACCTGGTTCAACAGGTTGGTGACTTCACCCAGAGCCGAGTCAGCAGTCGCGATCACGTTACTGGCACGGTTACTGTTTTTGATTGATTGCTCAATCGCAGACACCTGAGATCGCAGTGTTTCACTGGCGATCAAACCTGATGGATTGTCTTTACCAGAGTTAATTTTCAAACCAGTTGACAATCGTGTCAAAGACTGGTCTAAAAGACTCGTAGATTTATTTAAACTACGTAAACCTCTGATCGAGGCAACGTTAGTATTAATTCGTGTCATGGCAAATAGCCTTTCTCACTAGTATTTAAAGCTTCCCAAGGGATTTACTGGGTTAGAGCTACATTATGATTTAAGTACCCGAGTGATGCTGAAACCACTCGTAAACATTAGTTTTCGTCCCTGTCAAATCCAAAAATGTCAATTAAAACAGTACATTTTGACAGGATTTTTCGAACTGATGTGGCTTATCTTTCCATAACAAAACCATTCCAGATTCAGATGATGCAATGAGAGCACAGAGGGAAACCGCGCAATCACGCCTCTTTCATATCGGAATGATACTTTGGGTAAATTAGGTGTCTTAGTTGTTTTTTTGAAAATAAACCGATCTCTCTGTCATCGCAAACAGGTAAAGACTAGTCATGACTATTATCCTGTCCTTCAACAAAGTGTCGGTTGTGACTCTCATGTTATAAGAGAGGAAATGTCGGATCGTGACACGCAAAGTGATATGAACATTAAATCGGCCAGCACGATCGTTATTGTTTGCCTAACCGGACCTTACCTGGATTTCTAGACTCGGAGAATCGTTTTAATTGGTCCTATTTAACATGCTGCATAAACAGATTACTGATACGTCTCAGAGAGTAAAAAAACATTTGTGATGGGATCCAGATTTCAGGCTGTTTCCAGGTTTATTTTAGTGTCTCCAGGACTATTTGGACTTCGTATCATCGCTTTAAAGTCGCCATGGTTTAAATTGGTTGTTCTATAGCTGATGCTAACAGGACCAGGTGTTCGGGACGAGAATGTGATTTGCATTGAGCCGTGTTTCAGTATCATACGGAATCACTCTGATGATGGATTCGTGATAGCAGATCCAGAGTCGTTGCATTAAAGGAATCATGACATTCCCAGAGTTGAACCTTCATATGCTTTTTATACCTGCTTTTGCAGCGATGTGGGTTATGAGGATTAATAACAATTGTTCTGATGAATGCTGGTCGTATCAAATGAACTTAGAGTTTCACAACTCTCTCTATTTTCACACGAAAAGTCATCGCTTACTTCTCAAGATCTCTGATTGTCATTGACGATTCATTTTCCATATCTTGCCAAAAGCGAATGTATGACAACAGGTGATTGAATAAACTGACAAATGATGTCGGATCGGTTGATGGACTATTTTAAAAAGATCATATTACACCTGCTTTGATCTAACTCACTTTTCAAGATGTATTTCATCCTAAGAAGACCACTTTAACGAATCGCATACCTTAGGGAGCAGCATCGCATGCCTTTGTGTCCCAAACACACTAGTCATATGGTAAAGGAAGCCCACGCTCGATTAGGAAGATCACTTGTTAAAATTCAAAAGACACGTCAGACATCAACAATAGAATCAGAAACGCCTGAGACCATGTTTCGAAATTGGGAAAAGAAATGGATGCACCGCCGCGAGCTAATCGCCAGCCGTATCCAGATGATTGAAAATCAACTGAAAGAACTTGGAAAATCGGATCTGCCCCTTCCGATGACTCAATTCTCTATCTTTGACGCACCGGGAGAGTAGGACACTCGATCTATTTCATACTTTATTGAATAGCATGATCTCTGACCATCTAGGGGTCGTCATGTCTCTCTGTTCAATAAATACTGAAATTCAGGATCGCAGTTGGTTGACAACTCTGCTGATTCGACGAATCGCTTCTTTGATTTCTTCACTCGTATTGAGAAACGACAGGCTTAGACGGACAGCAGAGCGATAAACGTTTTCGGGGCAGCCCATTGCCAGCAACACGGGAGCCGGGTCTCGCGAACCGCTGGCGCAGGCGCTTCCCAGAGAGCAGGAGATTCCGGCCAGATCCAGAGAAACGAGTAGTGCTTCCCCGTCCAGACCTGGAAATGAGATGTTAAGCGTGTTGGGAACCCGATGTTGTTGGGAACCATTTACAACGATTGGCGCGCATTGTTCGCCGAGACCTCTTTGCAAGCGATTACGCAGTTCGTTGACCTTCTGAGAACGTTGTTCTCTGTCGCGCATCCAGCATTCCAATGCCCGGGCCATTCCTGCAGCAAGTGCCACTGGTTCGGTTCCGGCGCGTTTGCCTCGTTCCTGATGGCCTCCAGCAATTTGGGGATGTAGTCGGGCACCTTCTTTGACAATTAGTGCACCAACACCACGGGGCCCATGAAATTTATGGGCCGCCAAGCTGATGGCGGTTGCCCCAGAATCGTTAAAATGTACCGGAATTTTGCCAATTGCCTGCACACAATCCAGGTGCAGGGGAATAGAATTTTCTGCGCAAAGTGATGCAAGAGGGTCAATATCCTGAATCACTCCCGTTTCATTATGAGCCAGAATGACTGAAACCAGCTGAATTTTGTCCCAGTTCTGCAGTTGTAGCTGATCTTGATTGATTCTGCCATCAGTGTTGAGAGGAAGTAACGTTTGTCTGATTCCTCGTGAAGACAGTCGGCGAATCGTATTGACGGTCGCCGGGTGTTCCCCTGCCGTTAAAGCAATTTCACTGGGCGAACCAGCTAAGAAGCCATGTATGGCAAGATTAATCGCTTCGGTACCGCCACTCGTGAAAATGATTTCTTGTGGCTTGGCTCCGAGGAGTGAAGCGATCGACTCACGCGCATCCTCCAGCACGCGGCGTGCCTGGCGTCCCTCGGCGTGAGCACTCCCCGGATTAGCGTAATGTGTTTGAGAATACTCTGCCACTAATTCCACGACTTCATCCAAGGGCCGCGTTGTAGAATTGTTATCCAGAAAGATTCGTTGTGAAGCGGGAATCGACATGACACATCAGTATTTCATGATCGCCTTTAAATTCGAAGGCTGTGAGAGTTATCCTTTGACGGCTTCTTGCGCCTGCGCTTTGAGCTGATTGGGAACATGTTCAATCAGCATATCTATAATATCATCCTGAGTGAGTCCTTTACTGTCCGCCTGAAATGTTGTCACAATTCGATGTCTGAGGACGGCATGTGCGACCGACTTCACATCTTCTGTGGAAACATGGAATCGTCCTTCCAGAATCGCTCTGGCTTTGGCGCCCAGAATTAAGAACTGACCAGCCCGCGGACCTGCTCCCCAGGATAAATATTCTTTGACAAACTTCGGCGCAGTTCCTTCTGCAGGGCGAGTTGCTCTTACCAGGTCGCGGGCATAGACAAAGACATGTTCAGCGACAGGTACTTTGCGAACAACTTCCTGCAGCGCCAGGATCTGCCGACCAGTCAAGGCAGCTTCCAGGTGGGGTTGCTGACTGCTGGTTGTCTGTTTCAGGATCATCAATTCTTCTGCAGCAGAAGGATAATTAACGACAATATTGAACATGAATCGGTCTAGCTGTGCTTCAGGAAGTGGATAAGTTCCTTCCTGCTCGATCGGATTCTGTGTCGCTAATACAAAAAATGGTTCTGAGAGACGATAGGTATTTGTGCCGACAGTCACGTGTCGTTCTTGCATCGCCTCCAATAAAGCGGCCTGAGTTTTCGGAGGCGTTCGATTGATTTCGTCTGCCAGTAACACATTTGTAAAGAGCGGTCCCTGCATGAACTGAAAGGTACGATGTCCTGTTTCAGGATCATCTTGCAAAACATCTGTTCCGGTAATATCTGACGGCATTAAGTCGGGGGTAAACTGAATTCTGCGGAAAGAGAGATGTAGAATTTTGGCAATTGTACTCACGAGTAACGTCTTTGCCAGACCAGGGACGCCCACCAGCAGACAATGACCGCGACTGAATAGTGAAATCAGAATTTCGTCTACCACTTCAGTCTGGCCAATAATCACTTTGCCGATCTCGTCGCGCATCAACAAGTAGGCATTTGCGAGACCGCGGATGGCTTGTGCCTCCAGATCTCGTTGTGCTTCATCATCTTCCTGAATCATCAGTTGATCATCTTGGTCGCTCATATCCACAACAGCCTTATCAAGAAAATCGCAAACTACAATAAATTCTCACTATTGTTTATACTTATCAACAGAACCGAATGGAAGGGGCTGTAAGCCGTGTCACGGCATGAAGTTCTATTTTTCGTATCAATCCTGTTCGTCAGTGAAGGCGTTAAGTGTTAATATCATCACAACTTGCAAAATAGAAAGCGAGAGAAACGTGTCCCAGTCCCAAGTAGCCTATCTCGTTTTTGACGTGGAAGCGGTGGCCGATGGAGATTTGATTTCGCGGGTTCGTTATCCCGGCGAAGAATTGGCTCCTGAAGAGGCGATTGCCAAATATCAGGCAGAACAAATTGAGTCGACAGGCAGTGACTTCCTCCCGGCGACCTACATGTTGCCGGTATCAGTGGCCATTGCCAAAATCACTGCTGATTACCGTATGCAAGACTTAACGGTACTCGATGCTCCGAAATTTCGTCCATATGTGATCACACAGAAATTCTGGCAAGGTTGGGTACACTACGGTCAGCCGGCGTTTGTGACGTTCAATGGCCGTGGTTACGATTTGCCTGTATTGGAATTAGCGGCTTATCGCTATGGTATTGCTTTACCAGAGTGGTTCAATCTCGAGGCCCGCAGTTATGAGCAATCTCGCAATCGTTATAACACTTCAGCTCACATAGATTTAATGGACGTATTTTCCAACTTCGGTGCGAGTCGTATGACTGGTGGCTTAAACTTATTGGCGAATCTCATTGGTAAACCGGGTAAAACCGGCATCGATGGCTCCAAGGTACAATCAATGTATGATACAGGGAAAGTGCAGGAAATTAACGATTACTGCCGCTGTGATGTACTGGATACGTACTTCGTGTTTCTCAGATCACGAGTCCTTACAGGACAACTCAGTATTGATGATGAGCAGGAAGTTGTAACCGAAGCCTATCAGTTCCTGGAGCGCGAATCAGCAGGGAATCCTGCCTATCAACATTACCTGGAGCATTGGGGTGACTGGGTAGCACCTGAAGAGTAACGTTTCGGCTTTTACTCTGCGTATTGAATTTTCAGATCTGATAGCAGGAACTGTTGTACAAAGTGAAGTCGAGTTTTGCTGATCTTGATCGGCAGGGGTTGGTCGCTGCTGAAGACAATTTCGACGGCATCCCATTTGGTTCCTGGGTGAGAACTGGGTGGAAAGGCGGGGTTCGGTTTCATATTTAATGTGATGAATCGTGGTGCCGAAGAGCCATTTTCGTTTGTCGATCGTTCTGTCGCAAATGATTCGATGATGAATGCATTTTTCTCGACGTCAATCAACCAGGGTTGAAGTGAGTTTTGGAAAGCTGAGTTACCGGTGACGAATGTTCCATTAGGCTTTAAATTCGAGTTTTTGGGAACGGCCCTATCACGTTGATTCCCAAGTTTGGAGATCGTAACGCCATTACCTAATTCGATAGATTCAATACGCTGAGTTTCAGCAATCCAGCGTAAAACCATTTTTTCAATTTCTATTATTTCTGCCTGATCCTGATTCTCAGAATGGGAAGTTGCAAACGAAATGCGTTTAATAGAACCCGTTGTCGAAGTAGAGTTCTGGTTATTTTCTGCTTCTGGGAATACGGCTTTCGCAACTTTGCGTAATACGATCTGTGGTGTGGATTTTGATATTTCAGGTTCAGTCGTTTGTGTCAATTTGTAAGCCGTCAATTCAATGGAAGCAAAACCAATGTTTGGTTTTGAAGCGAGTGCCAGGAATTTTAGTGACTCTGGTAACATTGTCTGCGAATTAATCTGAAGTTCGAATGGGCGACAGAGACGACGGGTTAACGTATCCTTTGGTTGACCGCGCAGGATAATATTTTTTTTTGTTTGTCTCACAACTTGCCAATCATAGTTTGCTAATAAATCTTGCGTGGTCACTGGTTGTTGAAATTCGGAGATCAGCGTGAGTTCATGTCCGGAAAAATAGGCTTGGTTTTCTTTTTTGAGTTCGTCTATTTTTGACGAGGGAGCCACTGTCGATAGCAATTGGGAGGCTGCAGACCATTGCGTTAATATTTTCTCGGGAGCGATTTTTTGTGAATTGAGCGAAATGTCACTGTCGGTCAAATGACCATCGGATATTCCAGAAGTGGTTTTTGCGCGTTGTTCTGGGGGAGACGGTTCATCTGCGTGAAGCCGCTGGTTGCCGATCAGGACGAATAAAATCAGATAATAAACCAAATAGGGATGACGATGCATCGCTAGACTCACTGTGAAATGGGTGGATGAATTGGATTTCGTAAGAGAACGAAATCTCAAGAAGGGAATCGCTAGAGAACTTCAGAACCTTAGCAGAAAGGCAAAACTAAGAAAACGGCAATTTTTGTTGACAAATTATGATTGAGCAGGAATTTCAGGAGTCATTGATAAGCTCAAATGGATCAGTCAGTTAGAAAAATTTGCTTTCGTTATTTTTTAGCGTCAGGAGTCGATTTCAAATTGGATATCTCGCGTTTTTTATCGAGCGATTGTACCAACGACTTAAAGGAGGGTAATGCATGTAGCTCATTGAGGTCGGGATCTTTTTGCATCCATTCCACATCATCAAACCCGGTTTTGGATGCGTTTGTGAGGTGAAAAATCGCTTTTTCCCGATACGCTTTCATTTTGCTCTCGACATCGGGAGTCTTCGTTTGGTCCTTTAAGTTGATTAAGGCACGGCCGAAAACACAGGCTACGTTATAACTGAATAATCCATCGTTTTCGAACTGCTTCAAAAACCCTTCGACAAATGGAATCGCTTTGTCTTCCTCGTGGTTATAAACCATGCAGATTGCTAACCCTGTAATGGCTTGTGAACTTTTTTTATTCAGCTCATATGCTTTTTGAAAATCTTGCTGTGCTGCCTTCCAGTCGGTTTTTTGTAAATTCGTATGGCCTCGTCCCGTATAGGCGCTCACATAGCGGTCATTTTTACGAATGATCTGATCATAGACCTTTAAGGCTTCATCCCAATTGCGAATTTCACTTAAGATTTGTGCTTTGAATAGATACGGCTGTAGGTCATCTGGTTTGATCTGGATAATCGCATCATAAGCGGCGATAGCCTCTTGATATTGTTTTAGTCTTACATGATGTGAAGCAACGACTCGATAAGGAAATATGTCTAAAGGAGAAAGCTCAATGGCTTTATTGAATTGTTTCAGGGCTTCTGTCGGGTTGGACTGATTGCTAAAAACGAGTCCTTTTGCTACATAGAGCCGGGGATTCATCTTATCGATTTTCAGGCCCTGCTCTGCATATTTTAATGCTTCCTCAAACTTCTGAAGCGAATTGTTCACATCCACCAGTCCGATATAGACAGGGATCAATAGTTCATCGATACTGATTGCTGTATGATATTCTTCAATCGCGGCTTTCAAATTTTTTCTGGTTTGTGCTTGCAGTCCTTTTTGGTAGTAATGGTTTCCCGGTGAACGCTGATAAATTCTTGTTAAAGCCTTATGTGCGTCATTTTTTTTCTCGTCGATCTTACCATCATAACGGGCTTGCATAATAGTTTGTCGTGCTTCAGGTGTCCCTAAGGAAACTAATGCTGAGTAAATCGAATTCCACCTTGATGATTCATTTGCCTTTTGAAGCGCGTGTTTTAATATTGCGAGTGATTTGCCAGACGCTGAGGCAGCCAAGCTGGAGGCTGCTCCATTTGCGATCGACAGGTTACTATCCTGTATTGCTTTCTGGGCTAAATTGAAATAGTGTGGCGACCCCAGTCTCTGGAGCGATGTCAGGATTAATAATTTCTCAGCAGCTGAAGCCTGAGGATAAATTTTCAGGAATTCGACATCGACAGACTGGTCTCCAATTGCTGTTAAAGATTTGAGAATCGCAGTTCGCGTTCCCGGATCGAGTTTTAGATCTTTTAAATGGCGAGCTAATAGGGGGATTGTTCGAGGATCTTTCAATCGATTTATAAACGTCAACATTTGTTGTGATGGAACCGTATGTTCTAATTGTGACAGAACATAATTCATCGCTAACGTTTCACTTTTGCTGTCGTTCCTTTTAATCAGTTCCTGAAAGGCGACTTTTCTTAATTCAGATTGAGAGGAATTTAATGCATCAGTCAGTACTTCATAGAGTTGAGGGTGTCCATTTAGGACTAAGGCATTAATGGCGGCTTTACGAAGCTCCAGGTTTTCACTGGAAAGAAATTCATAGATCGCGTTTCCCCACTGTGGTCGGGGACTTTGTGCAATGATACCTATAATTGTTTTCTGAGCTGCGGGCGGCTGCTGTTTTAACAGCTGAAGCAGTCGTTGCTGACCTTCCGCGAAACGGGATTCTGCAAGACTTGCCACCGCCATTTCAAACTTTGTACCAGGTGGTGAATTTGCGACTTGGATAAGGCGTTCAAATGCACGAGGGTCTCCGAAATAGCGAAGTGCATACAAGGCAGCTTCCTGAACAATCTGATTATGATCTGAACTCAGTTTTAAAACCAGAGGTAGCTCTTCGTTCGTTAATTGCCGTCCGCCACTCATCAGTGCTGCCACCTTGACTGCTGATGAGCCGGTATGGATTTGCTCAGCAATCTTTTCTCGCGAGAGCACACTCATGGCACTGTCTAGTGCAGCATGTATGGCTGCCTCTTCCGTAGTGTGTGTCACTGTGGTATGCGTTCTTAACCCAAATCCGAAGTAGCGAGGTCTGTGATTTTTAAAAACGACACCGGAAAGATGAAGCTCACTGATCATTGTCGGAAAAAGAGGAAACTGCGATTGTACGATTGAATTCATACCAATTTGTTGCGCTGCGCGTGGTAGCCAATCAAATACACTTTGTTCTATAAATGAGTTTTGATTTGGAAAATGGATCACAAATCGTCTGACATTTTTCTGTGTCGTCAGTAGATCTACTTCATTCATCAGACTTGCTAGATTGATACTGTTGAGTGCTCCCGATACTGTCAGCTTTGCCAGGCATTGATTGGGTCCCATCAAGCTCACCGTATGTTGTAAATTACCCAACTCAAACCGATTGACATGCAAATTTAAGAGTTTCCCGTTAACTGTCGCCTGAATCTCAATTTCTGGGACATGAGTACCATCGGGTAAGTCTGAGAGCGCAAGCCACATACTACCCTGTTTGCCTGGTAGCACCTTGACTTCTTGTTCGAATTTCAAAGCATTCAAGCTTTGTTTGTTTTTTCCTACCAGGACAATTTTGTTGGGGATGTGTTCAGGGAAACCCGTCTTAGAATGAGGTTGGCCATCGACTTTAAAATGGATTTGGTCACGCGACAGTTTGAGAGGTTGTCGACTTTGATTGACAAGAACTAACCGCGTTAAGAAAAACCCTTTGAGAACCTGATTCGATGTGACTCCTTTCATGGAGTTTTTGATGACCATGAAAGCCTCAGATTCTTTTGAAACAGCAGGTCGGTGCGCGGGTAATTTCTTTAGTACCTGCAACCGGTTTTCAATATCCATCAATTGGTTCTGGGTTTCTTGATTAGAAATTGGTTGGTCGGGAGAATTTGGCTTTATTGTCTTAGACTGAGCAATCACACTCTGCGTTGACAGTGCAAAAGTCGTAAAAAAAAACGTTGTGATCAAAAAAGAACCATTTTGAGATCGCATCCTGTTTCTCCAAATATTCATCAGACAATGACTTTACCGGCTCGGATTTCAATCCAGGTTTTGATTTCTGATCCTGGTGGCAATACACGTAGCCCGGTTTCGACATCTTTTCTTGTCAGGTTGATGGCATTGGTCACGCATGTATAAGGTTCCAGACAAACACAGTTTCGGTTGGGAGGTGTGAAAACGACCAACTCCGAAAAGAGGGAATCATAGTCCTGTGAAATCACAAGCCCGCCTTGTTCATCCATCACCAGACATTCATACTGGTCGGTCTCTTCTGGAAGGCCGCTGAGTACATGATCTGCTTTCAATTGATCGAGCCAAGCTCCTTCTCTGAGATCATGCGGTTTTTGAACGGCTTGCTTTTCTCCAGTGGGCAGACTGTTTTCCAGAACCCATTCTTCAGTAGCGGGCGCCTCGATCAGACAGTTTTGCAGACTTCCTTGTTCCGATAGCGGAACTTTAAAATAGGGGTGAGTACCTAATCCCCAGGGAACGGAGGTTTGCCCAGGGTTTCCAATACGAAAGTCGGCGCGTAACATTGCTCCTCGTATTTCGTATTTGACTTCAATAAAAATATCGCCGGGCCAATATTTTGAAAGGTGTTTTCCATCGATGCTAAGCTGAAATTGTCCGATTGCGAATGTTTCCTCCTGGGCGATCACACGCCAGGGTTGGTCCAGGCAAAAACCATGAATTGCATTTCCGTTATTATCATGATACACCTTATCAGTGGGAAGTTCATAGTTGACGCCTTCCCATTGAAAGCGTGCATTAGCGATACGGTTTGGAAAGGGAAACAGGATAGGAATTCCACTGCTACTGGGGCGTTGCTTCCCATACTGAAATTCAGGATGAGCATCAATAACATCGATGCTTTGATCGTCGACCATAGCCTGGAATTGATAACAATTAAAACCCAACTCCGGCAGAATATGCGCGGTCGAACCAGTTTCCGAATCTGTAATTTTAATAGGCGCCATGCGTGTGAATACTTTTCATGCGGGTTAATTATAATCAGGATAATCTTTTCGAAAGTCTTCGATTTTCAGTTCCACTCTGGATGGACACTTTGTTGTGGGAGAAAGCGTTTTTCTGCCATAACTCTTTCCAGTAAAACGTCCCACAATTCATAAGGATCAATTGCAAAAATATCTTCAGTCTTTGCTTCCGTGTAAAGCCAGTCCATGCGATAAATTTCAGACTCTAATTGTAAGGGAGCCCAGCCCGCGCATCCAAAAAAAATTCGAAAGTCTAATTCGGGGTCACCTTCTGAAATCCGCCAGACGACCTTTTCAAATACTTCCGGGCTACTACCCATGTAGAGTTCGGGAACAATTGGTTCCTCTGTTTGCTCCAGGTCAGTCGCATTATGTAAAACAAACATGCCACTCGGCTCAACAGGCCCCCCCGTGAATACCATGTCTTCCAGCTTTGGTAGATCAAAATATTTGGAGAGTGCATTGGTAATTGAGAGTGAAGAAGGGCGGTTGACGATTAACCCGGTTGCCCCTTTCTCATTGTGTTCCACAATCAATACAACTGATCGATAAAAATTGAGGTCATTCAATTTCCGGGAGGCGATTAAAAAATGCCCCTTTAAAGATTTCAACATAGAGAAATTCAAACTCCAATATTTTGGTCTAATGGATCAATATGGATTTCTGAAAAACAAATAATGACACAAGTTTTATTATATCTGGACAAAACCACAAAAAACAGAGTTAGATTTTTCCTGGCCAATCGCCCCTTTATTTACAGCATGCTAATTTGCCGATTAGACGGATCTTGCCTTTTGAAACCACAGAGTGTCGATTGTCTTCGATTAGCCGACAATTTTCAAAAATAAGTATTTCAAATTGAACGTTTGTCGTCTATTCTAACAGTTACGCCGAAGTGTTGTTTCCATCTAAGCACTTTTTCAGTTTTTTTATGGTTTTGATCAAAATGAGTTCTTTCAAAACACAACTTGCCATTTTGTTTGTCATTTTGTCTTCGCTTTCCTTTTCAGATTCGATTCGGGCAGAAGAAAGCTATGAGCGCTTCACCGTGCGCACCTGGACATATCGCGATGGTGCTGAGGAAACAGGAAAGCTCATTACAGTTTCTGGACCGATTGCCACACTCAAACTGGATGGAAAGGGGACAGTTCGTGTGCCGCTGGAGAAATTGAGTGTCAAGGATTTGAATTGGCTCTATGAATATCACAAGCGAAAAAAACAGTTAAGTTTCCTGCCCCCTCAGTATCGAAGAAAACAGAAAGTAAAAGAGGAGCCAAAGCTAGACAATACAAAACCAGCAGAGACGGAACCAAAGAGAGCACAGCCTGAAAAGAATATGTCTTCTGCTAAATCCAGGGATGAGGAATCATATAAAGTGTCCACAACTCGTGAATGGACACTTCAAGATGGTAGTAAACACCAGGCTAAGTTTTTATTTGTCTCTAAGCAAAATGTAATGCTTTCCAAAAAATCGGGGGGATCGTTGAAGTTTTCTCTTGATCAGCTTAGTGAAAAAGATTTGAGTTGGATTATAGAATATCATCGCAGGAATAACTTGCTCACCCTGTTACCGGTGGAGTATCAGAAGCGGGGCACACCCGGTCAACCTACTACTTCTCTCGTCCCCAATCTTCCCAAAGAGATGGCTGAGAAGCTCAAAGAGCAAAAGTCCAAAACAGAAGAGTTGGCGGCTGAAGCCAAAGCCAATATGACAACTCATGGAGTTCAGGACGATCCGAATGTGATTAAAGCGAATACGGAAATCGACCCTGCGCTCGTTGCTGCACTAAGTGAATATCGGGTATGGTCAGATAAGAAGGGCCAGAAGTCGGAAGCACGCTTCAGCAGAATTAATGGCCGTGAGATTATATTTACGACTCGCACTGCGGGTTTCTTACAAGTTCCTATTGGCACCCTCATTGAAGAAGATCTTCAATTACTCCGCGATGCACTGAAAATGCATGGACGTTTCGAGGAAATGCCTCTCGTTTATCGCGAGCCTCTTGATCCCAATCTCTCGCCTACTAAATTGAAGCAGTTGATCAGGGTTAACAATCACCGAAAATGGACTGATCTTTCCGGAAATTCTACGGGTGCATCCTATGTAAAAATGGAAGACGGAAAAGTCTTTCTGAATATTACGAAAACTTCAATGCTACAGGAATTTCCTTATCTGAATTTCAGCCCTGAAGATCAAGAGTATGTTCAGGAACGTCTCAAAAAAGAAATTCCTGGCCAATTTTTCCCCGATGGTACCGATACGGTATTAACTCTGGAAGAGCGAGAAAAAGAATTCCGGGTGTGGACCGACAGAAATAAACGCCAGATTAAAGGTAAGTTTGTACGGTTGGCGTATGGTGATTCTGTGGCCGTGATTAATACTGGTGAAAAAGAGGAGTTGTTTATCACGGAATTTTTCAGTGACCAGGATTTGAGTCTGCTCAAACCTCCTAAACAAAAACAAACAGATCAACTGGCGATGAATAATAATACCAATGTGGGAGGCTTTCCAGGTAGGATACCCGGCGGAATGAACCGTGGCATGACTGGCAGGGGCAGATTCCGAGGAGCGATGCCGGGGTCAATACCGGGAAATAACCCTTTTAATAATCAGAATGCTACGCCCCAGAACATGAACGGGCCACGCAATACGACTTTTATCTGCCCTGTTTGTAATAAAAGACATACTACTCAATCATCAACATTCGAGCGGTGTCCTCATTGTGGAGTGAATGCGAATGATAAAATTTACTCTTGCTCAAGATGTTTCCGAAAATTTACTGCAGAAGGCCAGGGCATCACAGCACCATGCCCATATTGTAATGAGAACAAACAAAATCGAGTTGCTTCCAACAATGCCAATCCGTTCATGAGTAATGGATCTGGAGGCAGTTCTAACTCAAATGATGCAGGTTCATCAGTGCGATCCGGATCGTCTGCTTACCGATCAGGCAGAGCCATCGGTAAAATTTGTGGTTTGATCTTCTTGTTCATTGGCTTTATTGCCGGTGCTATGAAACTTCGTGGTTAATTTGATCAAAAAAAAACGCCCTTTTGTCGAACAGAGCGCTTCTTAATAACCTAAGCTAACAGAAATTGCTTTCTATAGTTTTTGGTTTAACACAGGTAGTTGCTTGGAGGTTTGCATCTCTTGTGCTTCTTCGGGCGCCACGTAATCACTATGGCAAGATGCTTTATCCTGATCTCCGGTCATTTCCTGTTTGACTTTGGAAGCCAGTTTATGGATCTGATCTGGGCTGAGTACGCCTCGCTTCTCCAGAATTTCCTGTTGTTCTGCTGTCAGCGGTAAAGTTTTCTTGGCTTTGTCCCACGCATAGTCTTCCGATTTACCGGACATGAATTCCTGTATTTCTTTCGAGATGCGAACACTGCACCAGTCATGGCCGCACATCGCGCAGAAATCAGTATCCACGTCTAAATCTTCATCATGTAAGGCGCGTGCAGTATCAGGATCAAAGCTCAACTCAAAGTGTTTTTCCCAGTTTAATGCAGCGCGTGCTTCTGTTAAGTCATCATCTCGATTGCGTGTACCAGGAATTCCCAATGCCACGTCAGCAGCATGTGCCGCAATTTTATAAGCGATACAACCTTGTTTCACGTCATCTTTTTTGGGCAAACCGAGATGTTCTTTGGGTGTTACGTAACAGAGCATACTGGCACCATGGTAACCAGCCGCGGTCGCACCAATACAACTTGTGATATGGTCATAACCGGGAAAGATATCCGTAACGAGAGGCCCCAATACGTAGAACGGGGCGCCATGGCAGAGTTTTCGCTGAACTTTCATGTTGAATTCAATTTGATCGAATGAAATATGCCCCGGACCTTCAATCATGACCTGCACCCCATTTTTCCAGGCCCGTTCAGTCAACTCGCCAAGCACACAGAGTTCTGCCAATTGAGCGCGGTCGGAACCATCAGCCAGACCGCCAGGCCGCAAACCATCACCAATCGAAAAGCTAACATCATACTCTCGCATGATTTCACAGATCTCATCCCAAAGCTCATACATCGGGTTTTGACTTTGGTTATGCAGCATCCACTTTGCCAATAGCGATCCACCACGACTGACGATTCCAATCAGCCGCTGTGTGACTAATGATAAGTGCTCCTGCAACACTCCGGCATGTATAGTGAAGTAGTCTACTCCCTGTTTTGCCTGATGTTTCAGCATTTGTAAAATACTGGCGTGATCCAGATCTTCCAGGCGACGGGCAATAATCATCGAATAAATGGGGACTGTTCCTATGGGAACCGTACTGTTCTGGATAATCGCCTGACGACAACCGTCGATGTCTCCCCCAGTAGAAAGGTCCATCACGGTATCTGCGCCCCAGCGCGTTGCCCATTCTAATTTTTCAATTTCTTCCTCTGTTCCCGATGAGACCGGCGAGGCTCCCATATTAGCGTTCACTTTAGTTTTTGACGCACGCCCAATCGCCATCGGGTCCAATTGGTATCCCAAGTGGACCTTGTTGGCAGGGATTATCATGCGGCCGGAGGCAACTTCATCGCGAATTTGTTCGGCAGTTAAATGTGGCTCCCTCTCGGCGACTCGTTCCATTTCCGGAGTGATCGTTCCACAGCGTGCAAATTCCAGTTGTGTGACTGGTAAAAAGTCAGAGGGAGGAATCCAGGCTTCAGCCGTTTCATAATTATTTTCATAACCAGCTTTTAGTTCCCAACCTTCCGGCATGAAATCCCATGCTGTATTTTCCGAAACGCCAGGCATTCCGGGGGTATCAGGGGAAGAAAAGGTTAAAGCACCTTCGACTCCCGGGGCAATCCGTGGAGGATTCGCAAAACTTCCTGGATTTGTCTGTTGCGGATGAGTTGAGGGATTTCCTCCAATTGGTGGTAGGGAGTACATCAGGTCATAAGCAGATGAGGAGTCAGTCATTCTAGAAGCATCCTTTATATATTTGATGCAGAGGATCGAGTATGTTTATGGTTTAAGAATCCCAACCTCGAAAGTTTTAATGAGACAACCAGCGGCAGAACTGCACTTGATGGAAAATCTCTCTAGATTCTCGTCTATATAGTAGTGACCTTGATGCTTTTTTCAAACTGATTAGATGGGTACTCTCTGTGGTTTCCCATTGAATGATTCATTGGCTATGATCTGCACATACTCAAAATAGTTGATTTTAACTCCCTGTTTTTCTCAAAAAGATCAAATTCAAGCGATTCTCAATTCATCAGGTTAAGGTAGACATGCAGTATAATGTTTTTGGCGTTGGAAACGCGTTGGTAGATATTCAAGCACAAGTTTCAGATGCCACTTTGGAAAAATTAGGATATGCCAAAGGTATCATGACACTGGTTGATGAAGAAGCACAGCAAAAAGTGCTGGGAGCGCTTGATGGAGCCCCCATCTCTCAATGTGCCGGTGGTTCTGCTGCGAACACGATACTGGGCATCGCCGATTTTGGTGGAAAAGCTGCGTACGCAGGCAAAGTTGCCAGCGATATGCTGGGGGAGTTTGATTTGGCTGACATGCGAAAATTGGGTGTCACCATCGAGGTTCCTCCCGCTTCTGAAGGACACACTGGAACCTGCGTTGTACTGATTACCGATGACGCACAGAGGACGATGCTGACAAACCTCGGTGTATCAGCCACCTTGAGTGTGGATGATTTAAACGAAGAACATATTAAACAATCTGAATATGTCTATGTAGAAGGGTATCTGTTTACAGGGGAAACACAGAAACAAGCCGCCTACCGTGCCATTGAACTGGCTAAAAAACACGACGTGAAAGTCGCGTTTACCGTTTCCGATCCATTCCTGATCAACTTGTTTCGAGAAGAATTTCAGCAATTAATCGAAGGCCCCGTGGATTTGCTGTTTTGTAATCTGGAAGAAGCGCGTAGCCTGACAGGAAAACAGGACGCGGTGGATTGTGCTCAGGTGATTCACAAGCATGTACCAAATCTTGCTTTAACACTGGGGCCTGATGGCTCCATTCTGATGCATGAAGGACGCGTGATTCCGATCGAAGGTGTTGAGACTGAGGCCATCGATACTACCGGTGCTGGAGATATGTATGCTGCAGGAGTTTTGTATGGAATTACGAACGGACTAACCTGGCACCAAGCGGGCCACCTTGCTTCACATGCAGCGGCTCGCATAGTCTCGCAACTGGGCGCACGACTGCAACGTCCTTTTACAAAGGACGAAATTCAGGAACTACTGAGTTGAAATGAAGCATAGCAACTACCCTCTCTTTGTACGTCGCGATCTGGACGGCTTTTTCGCCTTAATGATCGATAACCTCGTCCAGCTTCTCTTAATCGTTGCTTTGTGTAGTCTATGTGGAATCTCTGCAGATTCCGATTTGTTGTTGCGATACATTCTGCCAGGGGCTGCACTCAGTATTTTGTTCGGGAATCTGTTTTATGCCTGGCAGGCTCATCAGCTTGCCAAAAAAGAAAACCGCAGCGATGTTTGTGCTCTACCCTATGGTCTGAATACACCTTCGATCCTAGTTTACATTTTTTTTGTGATGATTCCCGTTTACCAGCGAACCGATAGCGCCGAGGCGGCCTGGCAAATGGGTTTACTGGCCTGTTTTGGTAGTGGCATTATTGAATTTTTAGGTGCTTTTATTGCGGATTGGGTTCGCAGGCTGACTCCACGGGCGGCACTTTTGTCAACGCTTGCGGGTATCGCGATCGGGTTTATCTCCATGACTTTCGTTTTGAAGATCTATCAGAGACCTTTGATCGGCATGTTACCTGCCGCTGTTGTACTGCTAACGCTGTTTTCTCAGACGAAACTTCCTTTTCGCATGCCAGGTGGCTTACTGGCGATTATCGTTGGGACAATTAGTGCCTGGGTTCTCCCCGAGTTCATCCCTCAATTCATGCAGGGATCGGCCATGAGTACTGAAGCCATCAAGACAGCCTGGGGGCAGTGGGGCTGGTACCCGCCTCAATTTGCAGGCTCTGCGCTTTGGGAATTACTGAAACAACCAGACGAATGGCTCGGTTATATGTCGGTAATTTTTCCGATGGGACTATTTAACGTAATCGGTAGCATGCAAAACATCGAATCTGCAGAAGCCGCCGGAGACAGTTATGCTGCCCGACCCTCTATGATTGCCAACGGTATGGGAACGATCGTTGCATCACTTTTAGGGAGTTGCTTTCCGACGACAATTTATATTGGTCATCCTGGTTGGAAAAAGATGGGATCGCGGGCTGGTTATTCGACTCTGAATGGGTTCTTCTTTCTAGTGATTTGTCTCACGGGAACCACGGGAGTGATCAGTCAGATTATTCCTCTTGAAGCGGGTGCTGCGATTGTGCTTTGGATCGGCATGGTCATCACCGCTCAGGCCTTTCAGGCCTGTCCTAAGCGGCATGCGCCTGCTGTCGCGCTGGGGCTCTTTCCTGCTATCGCTGCCTGGGGAGCAACCATAATGCAGGGAACACTCCTCGTTGCCGGCAACAAAACATTACAGCAGGTTTTGTCGGCAAATCTCTTTACAGAAGTCAATGGATTTCTGGTTCATGGAATGGTGGTCATGGAGCGAGGCTTTATTTTTACCTGCATGATTCTTTCTGCCATTTGCGCGTGTCTGATTGATAGCAAATACCGCTCTGCAGCAATCTGGTCAGTCATCGCTGCGATCTTTGCATTTAGCGGACTCACAAATGCGTATGAAATTATGGGGAACGACATTCACTTTCGACTCGCATTCACAGAAGATAATCTGAGTGGAGTGACTTATCATGCCACAGGTATTGGCATTGGTTATCTACTGTTTGCGGTCACCTTTTTGATCCTCGGTGGTTTCAAAGACGAGCCCCTTACACCAGAGACAGAAGAATCCGATTCTGAACCGAGCTTAGGGCATTAGCTAGAGCGTTTCTAAAAAAGATCAAAATCAAGTGGTCACGAAATATTCTATCGGAACATTTTACTATGAATCCTGTTATCATTTGATTACTTCAGGTTCTCTTGAATTTATGAGCCTTGTAACACAGGTATACAGGTCATCGTTAAAGAAGCCAAAAACTGATTCGACTTTGATCTTAAACCATAATAAACTTGATCTATGAAGCGTAATATCAAGATAGGAATCTCTCTCAGTTTATTCTGTGTTTGTTTATTAGTTCTTGTATACTATGGGAAATCTCAGAATTCTCCTGCCCAACTACTAAAAACAGCAAATGAAGCACTGCTGCAAAAAAGATATTCCATCGCACAGCAAATTGCAGAATCACTGCTTGGTCAGAGGGGATATGCAGATCAGGCCGCACTGCTTGCCGCGGAAGCGGCAGAGGCACAAGGGAATTATGAGCAGGCCGTGATCTTCTACGACCGTGTTTCCGATTCAAAAAAAACAGACGCAATCAAAGCCCGCGGTAAAGCGGGCGAGCTTTTGTTAATGAAATTAAAAGCTCTCTCTCGTGCAGAGAAAGAATATCGTCTACTTTTAGAACTTGACCCTCAAAATACAATCGCCAATGAGCATTTGGCATATCTGCTTGGTTTAAGTTCGCAAAGTTGGGAAGCAGAACGCCCACGCTTGTCATTGATTTCCAGTAATCGATTTACTCCCATCATTCTTTATCTACTTGTGATGGGGGACCGTGCGTTTGAAAACTATCAGACGGTCCTGGAATATGCGCAAACTTCCCCCCATGATCCGCTGGTACTTTTAGGTCTGGCACGGGGATCGATTGAGGAGCAGCAGTTTAAAAAAGCGGAAGAACAACTAAAGCAAGTCATCAAACTGGATCCGAAGTTGATAGAAGCCTATGTCAAATCGGGCCAATTGATTCGCCAGCGAAATGATCCACTGGAGATGAAAGCCTGGCTGTATAAATTGCCAGAACAAGCAAATCAGCATCCCCTGATCTGGAACATTCGAGGAAACTGGTATCAAGAACAGGGTAATGTGGATGCTGCCATTCGATGTTTTGGAGAGGCAATTCAGCTTGATGGAACGAACTCTCAAGCCTGCTATCAACTGGGACAACTTTTATTAAAAAAGGGCGAAACAGAAGAGGCAAATCGATTTCTTGATCAGACCACAAAACTTCAGGCATATGAAAGCGAAGTGAAAGTGGCTTTTTCCGATCAGGATTTGAACGCTGCCAAGAAAGCAGTTCAACTAGGCAAAGAACTTGGTTTGATCTGGGAATCGTTTGGCTGGAGTAAAGCAGCGTTGATGCTTGCACCCCAGGCAACATGGGCTCGAAGTACTTTGGATGAGCTTGGTCCAGAACTGGCGACGATCCCACGTAAACGCATGTTGGATTCAAAAAACCCGGCATCTGAGATTGATTTCTCTGTGTATCCTCTGCCGACGCGATCACCAAAGTCTTTACCTGCTGATTATTCCACTATAGTTACGCAGCATTCTGCAGTCACATTCCAGGAAGTCGCAGCAGAGACGGGAGTCGTCTTTGAATATTTCAATAGCGCGGAACAACCAAACCGAAAACCGAAAATGTATGAGTTTACCGGAGGAGGGGTTGCTGTCCTTGATCTGAATAATGATGACTGGCCCGATCTTTATCTGGCACAAGGATGTGTCTGGCCACCTCGTGAACGTGATATGCAATATCTCGACTTTGTATTTCTTAATCAGGGAGATGGCACTTTTCGAAATGTAACTGACCACACTGGAATCAGAGAAAATCGATTTAGCCAGGGTGTGACAATTGGTGATATCAACAACGATGGTTTTGATGATATTTATGTCGGAAACATTGGTGAAAATCGACTCTATCTCAACAATGGAGATGGGACATTTTCAGCGTCAAATCAGGCAACAGGTAACGCTAGTGACTGGACAACAAGCTGTCTCCTGGCAGATTTAAACAATGATTCGTTTCCTGAAATTTATGCGGTCAACTATCTCACGGGGAAAGATGTATTCGAACGTGTGTGCCGAACTGGCGATGGTTCGTTTCGCTCATGTATGCCACAAAATTTTCCTGCTGCACAGGATCGCCTCTTTTTGAATCAGACCAATGGTAACTTCGGAGACATTACATCTGAATCGGGAATTGAAGTTCCTGACGGAAAGGGGTTGGGGATTGTTACGGCTGATTTTGGGAATCAAAACAAGTTAAATTTATTCATAGCCAACGATGCTGTTCCCAATTTTTATTTTGTCAATCAGACCACTAAAATCAAAAGCCTGCCTCACTTCCAGGAACAGGCTCTTCTGGCAGGGCTCGCCCTCAATTCCGATGGTCGAACTGAAGCCTGTATGGGAATTGCGGCCGGTGATGGCAATGGTGATGAACTATTAGATTTGTTTGTGACGAATTATTTTCGTGAGTCCAATACATTTTACAGTCAAATCAATCCGGAAATATTTCTGGATCTCACTCGTAAATCCTTACTTCACGATTCCAGCCTTTCCGTGTTGGGGTTTGGAACTCAATTTCTGGATGCGAATTTAAATGGCAAATTGGATTTAATCGCCACTAATGGACATGTGGAAGATTTAAGTAAGACTGGCATGCCGTATCAAATGAAAACACAGTTTTTTCTGAACACAGGCGCTGGTCAATATGAAGACATTCCAGCCAATGAATTGGGGCCTTTCTTTGAAGAAAAACGGCTTGGACGCGGACTCGCGCGCCTGGATTGGAACCGAGATGGATTACCGGAAGCGGTAATTACTCAATTACAGTCTCCTGTTGCTCTCTTACAAAATACAACCGAGAATCATGGTAACAGTCTCGTAATCCACTTAACGGGAACTATTTCCAGCCGGGATGCCATTGGGACCACGGTGCGTCTGCAAGTCAACGGTCAGACAATGATGAGGCAGTTGACTGCCGGGGATGGGTACATGGCCAGCAATCAGCGGATACTGGTTTTTGGATTAGGCAATCAGACCGAAGCACAAAATATCTCTGTTGAATGGCTTTCAGGAAAAAATCAGACATTCGAGCGACTGGCGGCAAATCAAGAAGTGATGATTATCGAGGATAACCCTGAACCTGTTCCGCTGAGAACCTACCCCTAATCAAGAATATTTACTGATTTGTCGGGGCTTCGTAAATTCTCACATTACGAAACTGGCTTTCCGCGCGGGCGATGACATCTTCATCGGCGAGAAAATAGAGATAACGTTGTTTTCCCACATGATAACGTCCTACTCGAATCCGAAAACGTTTCCAGTCAGTCCCCGAATACGTGTTAAATTGCTGGCCGATACCGGGCCGCACTTCATAGCCGTAAATCTGAAAAACATAATTAGTCCGAGCGTCATACTCATTATCTGAATCAAAACCAAAGCCATGGATCTGACCTTCATGAGCACAGCGAAAGTCAAATTCGATCACGGTATCAGGAGTGATTTCTCGGTTGATCTCTATCATTTTCCAGGCGTTTCCCCACAGACGAAGGCCTTTGCCTTGTTCGATTAATTGGTAGTCAGTGGGTAATTCATATTGTCCGTCCTGAAAACTATAAGGTTTGATTTGGTATTCAGCAAAATTGATCGCTGGAATGTCTCCGGGAGGATCAGCAACAGAGAATTGACTGCGAGTCGGGAATTCACTTCGATTAGCCAGTTGACGTGCAACTTCCTGGCCACTCTGATCGAAAATAATAGACTGACCTGCTTCAACTTTGATCGAATCAACGGGTACGGAGACTTGATTCTGAGTAGGTTGTTCATCCGGTTGAGACTGCGATTGTGAAACAGTGACACTCCCTTCAAAAACATGTAATTCCGCTTGTTTTTCGGGATTTACGATCAGTCCGAAATTGGCCGACTGTGAAAGGATCGTCAGATTTTCTGTTGTTAAAGTAAACTCATGCGTTCGCGAAGTTCCCACCACAGCTAAACGACCGGATTTTAAATAGGCTCGATTATTGGCATTCAAACCCAGTGCTGCAGGACCTTGCAAGGCAATCGTTGTTCCACCTAAAAAATCAATTAACGCGCGTCCTGATTTCAATTTTAACCAGCCGGGTACAAGCGGCTTGCTCACATCTTGTGTCCATTCCGTTTGCTCCCAGACCGCATCATGTTCCTCGATAATCATAGCGGCAGGAACACCATCGCTGGAATCAAATTGCGCAACTGCCGGAGTGGGATGACTTTCCATAATTAAGAGTCCCGCCAGACATACGCAGATGGCAATTGTTGCACCCAATGCATAGCGCATCATGGCTAATTGCTTGCGTGCTGAAACAACACCAGGATCGATGTTTGTGGTGTCAGCGTTGATTTCGCTGCTCGCATGAATGAGATCTGGTAAAGGTTCCGTCTGCCCTTGTTCCCATTGCAAAAGGGAATCGGTATTCATCATTTCCAGAAACAGGTTACGGGTTGCTTCATCAGATTCCAGACTTGCCAGAAAGCTCAGATTTTCCTCTTCGGTGAGTAAACCGTCGAGAAATGCCGAGATGATCTGTTGCGGATCTTTCTGTTCTTCATGATCATGGGAATTGATATTCATGATAAATTACTCTCCCTGCTCACTGGCAAGTGTTTTCTGAACGCATTCTTGCAATAGTTGACGAATACGGTAAAGCATTTGAGAAATAGCACCTACGGATCGCCCTTGTTCCGCTGCAATGGATTGCACAGATCCACCCGGTGCATATCGTTTTTGAATCAGCTGGCGGCTTTGTTCCGGAAGTTTGGTAAGACATCGCGACAAAACCTGCTGCAGGTCATGCGAACCAGCCAGTTTCTCTTCATTTTGTTTTGCTAACATGGATACCAGCTCGACATTAAATACCATGGAATCTCGTTTATTGTCACGGTAAAAGGCCATAACTTGAAAATAAGCGACTTTGCATGCCCAGGCAACAAAATTCGTTCCCTCTTTAAATTCTGCTGATCGTCGCCAGAGCACCATATTCGTTTCCTGGAGGACATCCTGTACCGCATCGGAATTTGGTAACAATGATCGAATATAGGCATAAAGCATACTCTGATTCGCGGTCAGCAATTGAACAAATTTTTCAGTCTCGTCAGGCTTCAAGATTTGAATGATCCCCAATATCAGTGCCATCAGTAGACTGGCGATGTCGAAGTAAGCTGCTTTTATATACCAGAAGATCGCCGATCTCACAAAAAATTCACAAATTGGACAAACATGATATAATTTGGCGTGAGATTATGGTGCAGTTCGGTATATGCTGGTAGATCGTAATCTACAATAGAGTTTGTGTTCTTGTGTGCAGTGTTGTTTGCCGGTCAGGAATACTCTGTTATTCGATTACGACAAAACCCGCCCACTGTTGTTTCTCTTCCGAGAACCCGTTTATCTGGAATTACGTATTATGAAATTTCTGGTATCCATTAAGAGTGCTTCTTCTTTTCTGGCGTTATTGCTCTTCTTCCTTCCCAGTCATTCTTTTGCAGAAGTAGAAGCAAAGAAACCTCATACCAGTTATCGTGGTTTAATACTCTCGCATCAACCGTCGGTTTATTGGAGTTTCGAACAACGTTCAAAGGCGGGATTTCCCAGTACTCCGCTGAGTCATCATGATAAAAAGCAGTCACCTCAAGCGCTGATGGGATTGTTGAGAGGCAATAGAGTAGAGACATCAACTGGTCCCAGACCTTCTGAGTTTCCTCTATTCCAGTCAAACAATCAGGCTGCAGAATTCAAGCCAGGCCAGGGGTTTCTCCGCGTTGTTGACCCGGGTGAGAATAGTATCCTCGATTTTACCTCTGGCGATTCAATTACATTAGAGGCCTGGGTCAATATGGAATCCACTCAGTCAGGCCGTCATTACTATATTATTGGTAAAGGTCGCACTAACCGACCAGGTATGGCGCGCGATAATCAGAACTATGGCTTAAGGGTCACTGGGTCTGAGATCAGCTTTTTGTTTCGTGGGCATCCAAAAAAGAAAGATGAAAAGCCAAACTTTCATCGTTGGACTTCAAGAGGTGCGGGGATCAGCTCAGGCAACTGGCATCATGTTGCTGTAACTTATACCTTCGGAAAAAAGAAAAGCCTGAAGGCGTATGTTGATGGTAAGACTGTTTCCGGTAAGTGGGATATGGGCGGTGATACAACTTTGCCTCCCGTTGTCGATAACGATGAACTCTGGATCGGTTCTTCATTGGGTGGTTCAGCAAACAGTTCATTTCATGGACGACTGGATGAAGTCGCCATTTACAGAACTATATTATCTGCGAAACAAATTGCTTCCCACTTTCATTATGTTACTCCCAAGCCGCGCATCGATTGGACCAGTGTTCCCTCAGATCGGGTTCAAGTGGATGTGTTTGAAGGGGTTCCCAATCGGAAATCATGGACCTTCCGCCCGCCTCGTTTTTCAGAATCATACACGCAACCTCATTTTGCGCTGATTGATATACCTAATAAGTATTCCAGTCGGGGTATCAAGTTGGATCGTTCTGGTCCGTTTTTAATTCGGGCGATGTCGCATGTGACCATTCCTAAAGGAAAAAAGCGGATTCTGGTACGAGCGCGAAACGCGTCTCGACTTTATATCGACGATAAATTAGTTGCCGAGACGGGATTCCATAAAATTTCCGGTAGTGCTCACGGTCGTGTCTTTGATGTAGATCGTAGCCTGGCACCTCATATTCGCCCCTTGCATCGAGGCGATCAGGAAAAAGTGATCGAGTACGTTGGAGACGGCAAGTCACACCGTGTGCGGTTTGAGATGTTTGTCGGTGGTTTCGGTCATCGAGCTGATTTCGGAGAAACCGCCATTTTCATCGGTGATCTTGAAAAAGACTTTCAATTACTTTCAAACGATGATGAGATTGTCTGGTTAACTGATGAAAGCTGGGTTCCCTTCGAACGCAAGTTCCGCCACTCACTGATCGCCATCAATGCGCAGCGTCGACAGAAAGTGGCCACCAAAGAAGACAAATACTGGGATTGGCGGCATCGGCTTGCAAGAGAGGAAGTACTGAAGCAACCCCAAGCCAAAGTACCCGCGGCTACTGCCGGGTTACGGGCAAACAATGAAGTTGATCATTTCATCAATCAACGTTTAGCCAAAGAGAAGGTCGCTCAATCACCACAGCTCAATGATCTCGCCTTTCTGAGGCGACTGTCACTCGACACAATGGGAACTGTCCCTTCGCCAAAATTGATTCAGGAATATCTCTCTGATAAACCAGAATTACGGCGTGTAAATGCCATTACGCGTCTGCTCAATGATCCCGGTTGGGCCGATAACTGGGTTGGATATTGGCAGGATGTTTTGGCTGAAAATCCCAATGTCATCAAACCCACTTTGAATAACTCGGGACCGTTTCGCTGGTGGATTCATGAATCCTTTTATGATAACAGACCTTTTGACCGCTTCCTTACCGAACTGGTCTTGATGGAGGGCAGTAAATACTTCGGTGGACCCGCCGGTTTTGAAATGGCTTCACAAAACGATGCTCCGATGGCGGCAAAAGCACACATCATTGGTCAAACCTTTCTGGGGTTAAACATGAAATGTGCGCGCTGTCATGATGCTCCCTTTCATGATTTCAAACAGCGCGATCTCTTCAGTCTGGCGGCGATGTTAAAGCGAACGCCGCAAGGAGTTCCTAAAACCAGCTCGATTCCGGGGTTTGACCCCAAGTCAAATTCGATGCTCGTTTCAGTGACCTTGTTGCCAGGAGAGCAGGTTCCTCCCAAGTGGACGTTTGGAGAATTGATCAATCCCGAACGTTTTCCTGAAAACTATCTACGTTCTGCCAAAGACACTCGTGAGCAATTGGCGGCCATTATTACCTCGCCTAAAAACGATCGCTTTGCGAATGTGATTGTGAACCGCGTCTGGAAGCGATATATCGGTCAGGGACTGGTCGAGCCCGTTGATGACTGGGATGGGCAGGAGCCTTCACACCCGGAATTACTTAAATACCTGTCACAACAATTCGTCATCCACGGCTACGATTTAAAGTATTTAGCACGTCTGATCTTTGAATCGGATCTCTACCAACGGCAAGTGAGTACTGATGCGACCAAAGTCGAATCCATTGTGGAGGGAACTTACAATTTTGCATCTCCTGTTTTACGTAGAATGCAAGCCGAACAAATTGTTGATTCGATGTTTGCGATTTGTGGTAAGCCTTTAAATGCCGGACGCATGTGTATCGACATTGATGGGGCATTGGGCGTTCCGACCGCTCTTGACTTGGGATCTCCTCGTCGTGCCTGGGAATTTACCTCGCCTTCGAACGAGCGTGATCGTCCCAGCCTCGCACTCCCCTTTGGCCAGCCATTTATTACGCTACTGAAAACGTTCGGCTGGCGGGATACGCGACAGAATCCGACAAGCGTCAGAGAGTATACCTCAACAGCGCTACAGCCTGCGATTCTCGCAAATGGCATCGTTGGGAAGCGTTTTACACGCCTTTCTGATGACAGCGATTTTACAGAATTGGCATTGCAGGATCAGCCTGTAGAAAAGTTGATTCACCAGACGGTCTTAAAAACACTCACACGCGAGCTAACAACTAATGAATTGCAGATGTTTGTTGAGTTGCTCAAACCCGGTTTTACAGACCGCGTCAATCCCAATGCAAAAATAGTCAGCCCTGAACCGTTACCTCGTAATCTGGTCGGTTGGTCAAATCATTTGAGCCCCCGGGCCAATGAAATTAAAGTCGAACTTCAGGCCGCAGTGAAAAAAGGAGACCCTCCTACACAGCGTCTAAAAGACGACTGGCGAAATCGATATGAAGATATGCTTTGGGCACTCTTAAACTCTCCTGAATTTATCTTTGTGCCTTAACTTCTCGACTTAACTTAATCACGATACTTTATCAGAATTATAAACTAAGAGTGAATCATGAACGAATTTCATTCAACACGCCGTGATTTCTTGCGCCAGGCATCTGTAACCGGTTTGGCTGCCTCTGCTTTGGGGACTCCCTGGCAACAACTTCTGGCCTCTGAGAAATCGAGTGTCAAGAAACAGCCTATGCCTGTCGGAAAAGCAGAGCATTGTATTATGGTCTGGCTGGGTGGCGGTTCCTGCCACATTGATACCTGGGATCCCAAACGGAAAGGCGATCCGAAAGCGAAAAAGGCAGGTTCCTATTACGATCCGATTCCGACAGCGATTCAGGGAACTGAAGTTTGTGAGCATCTTTCCAAATGTGCGCCGATTCTAGATCGATTCAACATTGTCCGGAGCGTACATCATGAAGTGATTGACGAACATGCGGCTGCCACAAATCGCATGCATACAGGACGGCCTACTACGGGTACAATCACTTATCCTTCAGTTGGTTCGGTGGTCGCCCATCAGAGAGGAGCCGCGAGCCCGCATGCCCCTGCTTATGTTTTGATTGGATATCCGAATGTGACCCGTGGCCCTGGTTTTCTGGGAAGTAAAGCCGGTTACGTCTACCTGACAGATACGACCGCCGGTCCTAGTGGATTCACTCGATCCGCACGCGTCAATCAGAGTCGGCAGGATCGCCGAGAACGCTTATTGTCAAAGGTAAGAGCCGAATATCGCCAGAAAAGTTTCGGCGGACAAACGATCCAGGATTATGACGAATCTGTCGCCGAAGCACTTCGTCTGTCCGGTCCCGAGTTCATGAAAGTGTTCCAATTAGAAAACGAAAAAAGTGACCTGCGCGCTTCCTACGGTGGCGAGTTTGGACAGCGTTGTCTGTTGTCGAGACGGTTGATTCAATCGGGAGTTCGCTTTATCGAAGTTTCTCATAACCTGAACTTCGTAAATGGTACAGGTTGGGATACCCATAATGACGGCCAGCTCAATCAGCATTTGTTGATTAAAGAGCTTGATTCTGCACTGTCGTCATTGGTACTCGACCTGGAGAAACATAAGCTACTCGACAAAACATTGATTGTTGTCGCTTCAGAGTTTGGTCGTCCTGCGAAATTCGATTCGGGTGGAGGCCGTGGCCATCAGTCCAAAGCTTTCAGCGTGGTATTGGCAGGCGGTGGCTTACAAAATGGAAAAACGATCGGTGTGACAAACGAACTCGGCGAAGCAATTGTCTCTCGTCCCGTTTCAGTTCCCGATCTGCATGCGACCATTTATTGTGCGCTGGGCATCGATCCTTCCGAAGAGTTACACTCTGGCGACCGTCCTGTGCCAATTACCGATATGGGGCAACCCGTGCGCGAACTCTTCGGGTAAATAGACTCACTGTTAGTCTAGCATGCAAACGGTTTTAAAAAACGATAAGCCGTTCGAATATCTGTTAGTTAAAACCAGTCCACAGTCTAGCGCCAGAAGCTCTCTGAGGGAACCATCATTTTTCCACAGTGATTTTTGCGTCAGGGAGCGCTGCTTTGAGACGATTGACATTTGCATCTGAAACTTGAGCACGAATTAATCGAATCTCTTTTAAATTTGTCATAGTTGCCAAGCCGTTCACACCCGAGTCTGTTATTGGGACATCAAAGATCCAGAGAAGTTTCAGCTTCTTGAGGTATTGGAGTGAATTCAAAATGGCCTGTTCGGAATTTAAGGGCCCTCCCAAGAACAGATTCTGGAGTTCTGGAAACGCCTGGAGTTGTTCTAATCCTTTGTCATCGATTTTTGTAAGATGAATTTGTAGACCAACCAAATCTTTCAAACTGGCCATCGCCTCTAACGATCGACCTGTGACCAGAGTTTCACCAAGTGAAACACGCATTAATTGTGGATATTGAACGACAGTCTTAATAACTTCATCGTCAAGACCGAGGTTGTTATTGACGTACAATATTTGAAGCTCGAGTTGATCGCTCAATTGCGATAATCCCTGTTTAGTTATATTCGTTCCGGGAACATAAAGGTTATGCAAGTTCTTGAATTGATTGATGACAGCAATACTACTATCTGTGATGTTAGTGTCGTTGAGTAACAAAGATTGTACAGAACTCAGTGGTTGAATATTGGCAAGAGTTGCATCAGTGATATCACACTGAATGAGATCAATTATGGTAATCTCAAAAGGACTCTGTGGTAAATCTGCAGCGCGTTCTATCTTTTGCCCCGTTTTTGTTCTGATTTTTCCACCGACAGAAAAAATCCATGCGATGGCCTCTGCTTCTGTTTTTGCTATAGGAGCCGGTGTGGGAACGGGATTCTCTTGATTCTCAATCACCGCTGGTTTCGTAGGCGCAGGTTGTTTTTTCATGCTGATGGGTTGAGCACGAAGTACCTTTTTCTCATCTTCCGTTCGTGGGCGCTGATAAGCAAAGTAAGCCATGATCAGAAATCCGACCAGAATCACAGATGTGATTCCCAGGAATCGAGGCATTAACCCACTACCTTCACCGGCAGGCCTGTTGGAATCGGGATCGAGGTTTTGAAGACGCTGCTTACTTTTTTGCCGTTTGAGGACCAGCTTGACTCGCTTGTCATAATCTTCACGAAGCTCGGGGTTTAACAGAGTCAGTTCCGCTTCTTCAATTTCATAAATCAGCTGTGTCGCTTCTCGGTGATGTGCACCATGCAAATGATCTTCAATCGAAGATCGTTGACGCTGGGCTGCGGTTTGAATGACTTCTGAGTCCTGTTCATTCACAGAAATTCCCAGCAACTGATAGTAATGGGGTGGCTGTTTTTCCGGCGGGATACCCAGCCATTTATGATAGGAGTCAAAAGACATATAAAAGTTCCAAATGTGTGTTGCGTTGAAGATAAATTATTATCAAGTATATGTGTGCAAATGTGATCTTTTTATTGTAAGATTGGTATGAATTCAAGTCAATCAAGTGATAGTGAGTCGACTGACATCCGCTGGTGGCAAGTGTATCCTTTGACAAAGTTCGTTCTTGATTTCATTTTTTGTAAAAAGGTTTATCTATGCCGTCTCGGTCATCACATTTTGCGTTCATAGTGGCTGTGATTCTGTTTCTAGTCGCGTTCGCAGTATTTATAACCGTCAAAGCGCCGCCGCTGAATCAGGGGCCAGCCGCGAAGGAATTGATTTCCTACGAAAAGGCGAATGAATTACTGCGATTTAAAAATGAAGGCATTGCTTATCTGGAAAATGCACAGTATGCAGAAAGTGATCCATTGCTGGAACGTTTGACAGAAGAACTCCCCAGAGAAGTAATTGGCTTTCGTAATTTAACCATCTGCCGCTTGTTACAACTGACACCCGAAAAAATACAGGCTGACCAGGAATTTGCTAAACAGGCAATTAGTACCGTTAATCAATTGATTCAAATCGCTCCAGATTCTGGTGTCAGCTATGTTCTCTCAGCACGAATCTATACTGCGCTGGGTGACCTTCAACAGGCTTTAGCTGCTTTACAACGTGCGATTCAACATAATCCAGAAGATGCTGCCGTCTGGTATGAGTTATCAGAGGTACAAAAACAGATTCAAAAACCTGAGGAGCAGGAGAAAGCAAAGTCTTCACTTGAAAAAGCCTGGGAACTGCAATCGGATAATCTGTTTCTGACACTCGATTATTTACAAGTTGTAGTAGGTCAGAAAGCAGAACAAGCTGTTCCTGTGTTTGAGAAAGTCAAACAGTTGGCTGGTCCATTGGCAGACAGTGTCAAAGATCATACAAGGCTGGATTTAAACAAACTGATAGACGATTCAGTGACCGCGATTCGGGATCAAAAGTGGAAACTTGTGATTCGAAACGCACGAATTCTGAGAAATGTGTTGATAGCAGAGGATTTAGTCAAAAGTGATCGACGACGTGTAGAGCAGAATCCGCTTGAGTTTGTGATACACGATTTTCCGGCTGAATTTTATACTGCTGTCGAGTGGCCACCACGACAAAAGCCTTTAACGGTTGAATTTGCTGAACCTGATCCATTGAAATTTTCTACGGAACTACCACCTGATATCAGAGATTTACAGATTGCTGACTTCGATCTGGATGGTAAGCCAGATTTGATTCTGTTGAGTGCAGAGCAGGTTTCCGTGTTTACACAGAATGAGTCCGGGATTTGGGAAATCATCGTGAACCAAACTAGTAATGGAGATTATTCTGAAGTCCACGCAGTAGATTTGGACGCAGACGTGCAACAGCTAAACCAGGCTGCTTCCAATCAAAAAAAAGAGCAAACACTGTTTCCAGTGTCGCCGTCCCGCGATGCAGATTTGGATCTGGTACTTTCTGGGAAATCAGGAATCAAAGTTTTCGAGAATCAATGGGATTTTAAAACGGGAAAAAGAACACTCGTTCTGAAAGCGCAAAAGAATGATCTGGCAGTATTAAGCGATGTACTGGCTGTCAATTTTTCTGACATCGACCATGATGGTGACCTGGACCTGGTGGCTTCGACTTCTCGCGGATTATCACTCTGGTCGAATCGAGGTGATTTTTCCTTTCAAGATATCAGTATGAATTCTCAGTTACCTCCTGACAGTCTGGCGGCGACCTCTATTGTACGTGTTGACTGGGATCGGGATGTCGATCTTGATTTGATCTTATGCAGCCGTCAATCGAAGCAGGCAGGCTATCTGGAAAACTTGCGCCATGGCCGATTTCGCTGGAGACAATTTGACGCAAAAGAAAAAGAGTCAGCCATTAATCAGTTTGAGGAATGTCGACTGGCTGATTTTGATCGCAATGGTTCATGGGATCTGATTGGTATTTCCGGAGCACAGATGATGTTGGCAGAGACGAACCGACCTCTACCGGGAAGCGTGCAGATTGCCAGCGTGCGACCTCTCAAAGAGGCAGAGCCTGTCAAGAACGCCGAGAATGCAATGCTACAGACAGGGGATTTAAATAATGATGGAGTTTTGGATGTGGTGGCGTCGAGCTCAAATGGATTGCAGCTATGTTTGGGAACAGCTGAGCAGAAGGCAGGTCAAACTGTCTATGTGCAAGACCAAATGATCGAGTTTCCTAGGCCGATTCAAAAATTCTTGCTATACGATCTGAATCAAGACGGCAGCCTCGACGTGATTGCCGTTACAGAAAACCAAATCGTTCAAAGACAGAATAAAGGCAATGATTACCATTGGCTTGATATTTCACTCCGAGCAGAACAGGTTAAAGGAGAAGTCAAATCAGCCAGTGGTCGTGTGAATCATTACGGAATTGGAAGTTTGCTGGAACTACGGAGTGGTACGATTTATCAGCCACAAATTGTAGCGGGGCAGTCGACACATTTTGGTCTTGGTAAACAAACTGTAGCTGAAGCGATTCGTGTCCTATGGACTAATGGAATTCCCGTAAATATTATCAATGCGAAAACCGATCAGCGAATTTATGAGAAGCAGACTTTGATGGGATCTTGTCCTTATCTCTATACCTGGGATGGCGAACAGTTTTCTTTTTATACAGATCTGCTCTGGGCGGCGCCTATCGGCTTGCAGTTTGGCAAAGGCATTGTGGCCCCTTGTCGTGACTGGGAATTTCTCAAAATTGATGGCGACCGTTTAAAAGAAAAAGACGGTTCTTATGAATTACGGGTGACAGAAGAACTTTGGGAAGCTGGTTATTTCGACACCATACAGTTATTGGCGATTGACCATCCAGCGGATGTCGAAATTTTCTCGAATGAAAAAGTCGGTCCTCTCGATCTGGCTGCGTTCAAAATTCATACGGTAAAAAACTCACAATTACCTGTTGCTGCTATCAATCAGAGAGGTCGCGACGTACTGGCAGAGATTAAACACGCCGATGATGTCTACGCGAAAACCTTCGATCACAAATATCGCCAGGGACTGACCGAAGATCATTTTCTGGAACTGGACCTGAATACTGAAGCGGTACTGAATACGAAGACGCCACCACGGTTGAAATTGTTTCTGACCGGTTGGATTTATCCGACAGATACCGGTATCAACTTGGCTTTATCGGAAAATCCATCGATGCCGTCGCCTCGGCCGCCGTCTCTGTCGGTTCCTGATGAGAACGGCGAATGGAAAACTGTCATGCCTTTCATGGGATTTCCTGGCGGGAAGACGAAAACAATTGCCGTTGATTTGGCAGACCAGTTCTTAACTAACGATTATCGCGTACGAATTAATACAAATATGGAATTCTACTGGGATCAGGCTTTTTTCACTGTAGACGAAGAATCAGCGGAATTTATGATGAGAGTGCTGCCGCTGGAATCAGCGACATTGAAATATCGCGGGTTTTCCACTCCCATTAATCATCCTGGAAATGGCCCGGAACGTTATGATTATGAAAGTCTGTCGTCAGACATCCAGTGGCCACCGATGCAAGGGGGGTTTACACGCTATGGTGATGTGAAAACTTTAGTGGAATCTGCTGACAATCGTCTGGTGATCATGGGCGCCGGCGATGAGATGCGGTTACGATTTGCAGTATCAGCAGCACCAGATAAACCTGGTTGGAAACGCGATTTTATCCTGCATAATGTCGGCTGGGACAAAGACGCTAATTTGCACACAATTCTAGGGCAATCAGTAAAACCACTACCGTTTCGGGAGATGGGGGGGTATCCCTATCCAACCCAGAAATATCCAGACGATAAGGTGTTACAGCAGGACCAAACGCAATATCATACGCGTCGGCAAAACAGTGCCCGCTTCTGGAACGCTCTGCAGAAACCCTGAGTATTTTTTTATGAGTGCATTTGCTTCTGATTTACGATAATATGATTCTTGGTGTTCTTTTTCCTTATCTCGATCAGGTGTTCAAGACGATGCGCTTTTTACCTCGTAGTTTTTCCTGTATTTTGTTTCTGGCATCCTTTTGTACGACTGGTGTGAGTCGAGCTCAGGAGATGTTGTATCCTTTGTCTGTAGCAGCTTCTGACAAAGGGACCGTTTACGTCGCGGATCGGAAGTTACCGGGAATCTGGAGTGTCGAGAAAGGGAAGACCAAAAGTTTCTTCACCGGTTCCAAAGTATTTCGTACTCCTTTGAATGCGGTTCGCTGCGTTACAGTAGACTCGCAAGGGCGAGTCATCGCCGGCGATTCCTCGACGCGCGAAGTGTATCGTTTCGAAAAAGAAGGCGAGAAACCAACACCGTTAACCAATGGGGGTATCGGGATTCCCATGGATGTAGTGGTAACAAAAAACGGCGATCTACTCGTTTCTGATCTGGAATTACATCAAATCTGGAAGGTTCCCGCCGTGGGAGGGGAACCCACACTTTTTGCAAAAGTGAGCGCACCCCGTGGGTTAGCGCTCGATCAGGCAGAGAATCTTTGGGTTGTTTCAGGAACCGCGGACCAGCTTTTGAAAGTCAGTCCCGATGGCAAAGTGACGGTGGTTGTCAAAGGACGTCCCTTCAACTTTCCTCATGACGTGGTCGTGCTCGACGATGGGACGGCAATTGTCAGCGATGGTTATGAGAAAGCACTCTGGAAAGTCACAACTGATGGAAAAACGGAAAAATGGGTGTCCGGTGATCCTTTCAAAAATCCGGTTGGTATCACACTACAAGGCGAAAATGTTCTTGTTTCCGACCCACACGCGAAAACGGTGTTTTCGGTAGATCCCGAGAAAAAAATCAGTGATTTATTGAAGCCTGCGAAATAGCGTCAGAACCTAATTTGATTTCACAGGACCTTCATTCCACCAGATCGAAAACCATTCATTTTGGTCAGTGTCCTGAACTTCAAATGCTCCGACTGCCAGATCAAGGTCTCCATCCTCGTCAAAGTCACCTGCTTCGATCACTGCATGTTGTCCATTTGAAAAATCGAGAGGGTGTCTACTAAACTGCCCCGGTGCTGTCTGTTCGTACCAGACAAGTGTGTTGCGAGGTTCCTGATAATTCCACGTCATCGTACAGGCAGCCAGATCGATGTCGCCGTCTCCATCAAAATCTCCGTGAGTCGCGCAATACGCGCCAGTCAGAACTGCGATATGATGATGTTGAAAAGGAAACGTACCCTTGTTTTCCAGCCATTGCACGGAGTGACTGGGGCGTAATTCAAACGAATCCATTGTATCGCCATTCGTATACAGCAGGTCGAGATCTCCATCCTGATCAAGGTCCACCAGTGAGATACTGGAAGAGCCATAGGCGGGTTCTGGAGCCTGGTAGATCGTCTTTTTTTTGAAGCGACCTGCTCCCTGATTCAAAAAGGCTTCGATGACTTCATGCTCCTGTGAAAAGAGTGTGATCAGATCAGGCAGACCATCATGATTCAAATCTGTGATTAAAACATGACTGGCACCATGACGACCATCGAGCACCTGAAATTCGAATTTCAAACTTGCTTTCGAAGGCGAGACATTTTTCAGATAGAGTAAACGTCCGGTATCTCGCCAGCCAAATTCGGCAATGACAAGGTCCAGGTCTCCATCTTTGTCGAAGTCAGCCGCTTTTACATCGGCGACACGTCCTAATCCTTCCTGGAGGGTCTGTGGTCGATAAGCTTGCTTTTCATTATCGAATACCAACAATGCCACCTTGCCAGAATCATGATCCGCTGGACCGAAACTACCCAGGTCCGCAATCAGATAATCATCATTCTGATCCAGGTTCAGATCGATGCGTTCGATGTGGGCCGGGTTCATCAATTTCGCCACAGGATAATAGCTGGGCTTGGATGAATCGAACTGAATCCACCCGACTTCACCCGAACCCATATCGGTCATCAGGAGTTTTCCTGATTCATTTGCTCCTGGGATCCAATTCAAATGCGAAATGCTGGGCATTTGTTTGTCAGACTGTTGCGGAAACTCTACTTTTCTAAACTTGATAGGACCTTGAGGGGTATCGACAATTGGTATTGGTAAATCATGTTGTTCTGGAGCCTGTGTGACGAAGTATTGAATCACTTCGGCCATGGGTGGTACGCGCAGATTCTTGCGCGGGGATAATTCATAGTGTGCATATTCTCTGGGGATCTGCATCCGCCAGGCTTCTTTGGTTAACACACTTGGATCAGGACAGAGATGACAACTTCCGCAGAAGCTTTGAATTTCGGCATGAAACTCCTGAAATTGAGCTTCAGGTGGAAGTGCAGCATTCGGTTTAACGCCGTCTTCCTGCTTTTCACAGGATAGCGATAACATAAGAATCATGCATAAGCTGAGGCGAATTTTCATTATTGAGACTGTTGGTCAAGAATAGGTTTTAGTACTTTTTCAAATGCATTGGCCTGTCTGAAAAAACCAAGGTCGGTGGGGTGAGATCCATCGACAGTATCTTCGCTGTCATTGCCCAGCAGAGATTCCCCATCCAGATAATACAGATGTTTAACACCTGCTTTTTTCAGTTTTTGATAGGCTTCCTGGAGCGCCTGACGGCTCGTACGATGTCTTTCCTGGCTACTCTTTTTGAGATAAGCATTTGAATAAGTGCGATCTTCTACAAGTAAGATCGGAGTGTCTGGATGCGCTTTACGTAATGTGTTGACGATGGACTCAGTCTCTTTGGCAACCACGGGTGCGGTTACATTGGGCAGGCAATCGATGATGAAGACGCTGGCGTCCAATTCGGCTATCAGCTTCGCGACTTCCGGTTCCATGCGCCCATTGCCAGAAAATCCGAGGTTGATCACCGGACGATTCAGCCTGCGGCCTAGAATGGCAGTATGAACCATGCCGGTTCGAGAAGCACAACCTCCCTGAGTGATCGAAGTACCCCAGAAGACCAGTGGTTTATTTTTACCTGGCTGTCGCGCGGGGGCTTTCCAGAGATGACTGGATTCCGGGATGCCAATCTCAACCGATTTGACACCATTGTAGAGTGGCAGATAGAGAAAATACTCTCGTTTTCCCGGCATCAGGCCTGAGATCAGAGTGACGCTATTTTCTTTTTTTGAAGGGCGGCCTACTGCCAGCCAGCGCCACTTGTCAGAATCGGTTTTGACATAGAGATCTAAGCCACTGACACCAGTTGCAGCCATATGATTCATTGCGATATTGGCAGACGTCAGTTCCCATTTTGCTTTGATCGTGGTGGCATCTGTGACAAAGCGAACGGCAAGACCAGCTGAATGTTTACTGAGCGACCAGACTGGAGGGCGAACAACGCCTTTTGCTTTTTTGGGTAGTCGATCAAAAAATGTTTCCGTATCAGTCCAACCTTTGCCTTCGACACCCAGGTTCTTGATATCGAACCAATGCGTTTTATCTTTTTCATCGACCTTGAATGTAGAGACTGGTTGCGTTTCAGCAAAGACATCTTGTGATAGAAAAAAAGAAAGTACAAGAATCGCAAATACTGATAGCCGAGCGCTGTGTTTTAAACTCATGATTTTTTCCGTGGTCAAGTCTCAGGATGTGAATCAAATCTGAACTTATTTCATATTAGCAGTAGCAATTATGAAAAAGAAAGTCGATTTTAATGGTGGAATTCAAAGTTTCTCCAAGTTAGTTTTCAGGAATCCAGTTTATTGAGTTGAGCAATAAACTTTGATAGCTCTCGCCCTTGAGTCAGAATTTGCTGCTGCTGTTTTTCATTTTTCAAATTACCGGATTCATCGAATGCATCATGGGCACTGGACACGGCCAGTTGTGCGGGGAGCATGATGCATCCCAATCCACCAAGAATTGCTCGTAAATGAACGAGTCCTCTGAGACCTCCTAATCCACCGGGAGAGGCACTCATCAGTGAGACGACTTTCCCACGAAAGGCAGGCAATGACCCGGGAGCTTCACCCGCATCCGCGCGGGTGGCCCAGTCGATGGCATTTTTCAACACGGCTGAAAGTGAGCCATTATATTCAGGTGAGGAAATCAAGATACCATCACTGTCAATCAGCAGTTGTTTGAAATCGCGGGCAGCTTCATTTTTTCCTTCTTTCGTTTCCAGATCTTCATCGAATAAAGGCATGGGGAAATCGCGCAAATCGATCAGCTTCACATCAGCCCCTGATTCTCTGGCGCTGTTAGCTGCAATTCTTACTAAACGTTTATTATAAGAGTTCTCACGTGTACTACCGGCGAAAGCTACAATACGAGGTTGGTAGCTCATATTTCTCATTCCTTAATCTATTAATCTATTTGAAGTATCTCGAATCAGAAAAGCGCTTTGCTTGATTGTTTCATTGTTGTAGATCGATAGGAATTTAGGGAAGGCTATGAAAGAAGAATTCACGTTTTTTTTGGTAGTTTCGGTACGTGTTGGAAGCTCTGGTTTAATGTTAAATTTTTAAAATGAGACAACACGTTTACAAAAAAAGGAGTTGACCTGAAACCAGGTCAACTCCTTGGGATTGAGTCATAAAGCGACTAAAAATCAGAATTCACCCAGGACTTCGCCACCACTTCGTGTGCCTAATGCGCGCCAGATATCAAGAGAAATATTTTCGCTGATAGTACGCACTGAACCATCGACAAGGACCGCGTTGACGACTCCTGTATGATAGCTACGTGAAGTAATAATGGCATAGGTGGGAGAGCCGGCACTTCCATCTCTTCCTTCCTGCCAGGAATTAAAGTCGGCATCATATTCTGTGCCCGCATTGCTATAAGACACATGAGTATTGGGATTCATCGTTACAGTAAAACCGGTATGATGCACTCGGCCATCGGGCCATTCAGTGTGTCCTGTATTGACTTTAAAATTTGCTCCCGATGCGACGATGGTTGCAGCTTCGCCTGCATTATTCGGAATTGTCGTCGTTGACGGTCCTCCATTTCTAGTATAGGCCTGCCAACCTTTCACTTCCGCTGCCAGCAGAGTATTGCTGGTTCCATCTGTAAATGTCGCCATTGTTAAACTGGCGTTTGGGAAAAAAGCGCCATTGCCACCACTTCCATTGGTGGGGTCATACACAAACCAGGTTCCATAATTGAAACCGTAATTTGTAGGATAAAGCTTCACTCTTCCACTACCCGGATCACGCACACGATCGCTATTCGGATCGCTAGGGCAGGCATAAACGGGAATTTTTAAGCCATCGATGGCAGTTTGGAAGTCCCAGGCTATGGAGAGGTCTACATTGTTATAAAGACTTCCTTGTTCAAGCAATGGTAAGATACGACCATGCACGCCCCATGAGCCGTTATTTCCGGTTGAAGTCACTGATAAATCGACGCTTGCCCCGGGAGGCAGATAGCGATAGCTGCTGGTGTAGTTATGAACTGCCAACCCTAATTGTTTGAGGTGATTTTTGCACTGGGTACGCCGGGCTGCTTCGCGTGCCTGCTGCACCGCGGGCAGGAGTAAGGCGATTAAGATCGCGATAATGGCGATCACCACCAGTAATTCGATTAATGTAAATCCACGTCTGTTACGCATTAAAGAGTTTCCTTGTCGTTGTACATGATTTTTTCAGTAGTTCCATTTTAGAAGACCATGACGCAAAATGTGTACCGAAACGACTGTTTTCCAGGGACTTCCGTAATTTCCTGAGTCTGGAGTTCGGTTTATACCGACTTGAGACTAGTTCGGCCTGCAAACAATCCCGGAACGTGTTCTTAAAATAGACACAAGCGCTGAAATGTACGACATATTACCGGCTTACATTCTCAAGTGATGTGATCAACTGCGAGATAAATCTGTCAGGTTAATCATGTTTTCTGCTCCCCACATGACTTAAAATGAAGGTGATCGGAACCATTTTAACAGTAAGAGAAAGCACCCTTGATGATGCGCTGGCCGTTGAGATATCAGATTCTCATTCCCATGGTGGGAATTATGGTTTGTGCTATTGTGAGTGTGACCCTATTACACGCTTATCTCTCGACGAATCAAATCAAGTTGCAGATTCGTGATCAGTTTCGTCAAATTGCGCATACTTTGAATGAAGCGACATTTCCGCTGACGGAAGCGGTTTTAAATCAAACCAAAGGTCTCTCTGGAGCCGACTTTGTACTCGTAGGGAAAAATGACGAGGTTCTCGCTTCGACCCGCCCTGATTTTGTACCACAGGCTGTTGCAGTTGGACCTCCTATGTGGAATGAGTTACAAATTTCCGATGTACTTCAAACTGGCGATGCTCCTTTTTTTCATACCGTCGTAAAAATTCAACCACGTTCCCCAACGCAGGGGCAACAGTATCTGCATATTTATTACCCAGCGAAAGAGTATCGGGATGCATTATCGAATGCCATATATCCTTCTCTGATCGCAGGCAGTGTTGCGTTGGCAGTGGTCGCGTTTTTGGCAACGGTGATTGCAGCCCGCGTGACACGGCCCCTGCAACGTCTTGACAAAAAAGTTGCGCAGATTGCACACGGAGATTTTCAGCCCATGATTCTACCAATCCGCAATGATGAGATCCGCGATTTGAGTATTTCGATCAATCAAATGGCTGAACTGTTAGGTGATTATGAAGATGAGATCAAACGCAGTGAGCGGTTGAAAACTTTGGGGCAGATACGAGGTGCGATTGCACATCAGTTACGAAATGCTGTCACGGGTTGTCGCATTGCCCTGGACTTACATCTCCGTAAATGTGCCGAGAGTCAGGATGAAACGTTACAGGTTGCCAATCGTCAGCTATCGATGATCGAACAGTATTTACAAAGTTTTCTGGAGAATAAGGGGGGCGATGTTTCCCGTTTTGGTCCCATTTGTCTCAATGAGATCATTTCCAAAGTAGTAAGTCTGGTCATGCCGACTGCGAAACATTTTGGAATCAATCTGGAAAATAACGCCGCTTCAGATTCAATTACCGTTCAGGGAGATTCCGAAGCTTTGGAGCAACTGATTTCCAATTTGATCTTGAACGCGATTGAAGCGGTAGTTTCCGCTGAGTCGGAAAAAGACTTGATGGCAGGCGATGTTGGTCAAGTCAGTATCAGACTATTTCAAAGTAGTCCGGAGTCTGTTACTTTGGAAGTACAGGATACAGGAGCAGGTCCAGATTCAAAAATTATCAGTAAAATGTATGAGCCACTCGTAACTGACAAAAAAGACGGAACCGGGTTAGGCTTGTTTGTGGCCAGAAAAATTGTGAAGAATCACGCCGGGCAGATACGCTGGGAGCGGCAAGATCGGACGACATGTTTTGTCGTCGAATTGCCTTTGGTGAACGCGGAGAAAGAGCATGTCGAAATTACTAATCGTTGATGATGAAGAATCCATTTGCTGGGGTTTAAGCCAACTGGGTGAAAGTCATGGTCATCAGGTGATGACAGCATCGACTGCAGAGCAGGCGTTGAGCCTTGCCGAGGAAGATCGTCCCGATGTCGTTGTGATGGATGTGCGTTTGCCAGGTATGGACGGACTGACTGCGATGCAGGGGCTTCGTGATCGAGTTGGTCCTGTGCCCGTGATCGTTATTACCGCTTATGGTGATTTACAAACAGCGGTCGAAGCTGTTCGCAATGGTGCCTTCGATTATATTGTGAAGCCCTTCGATCTGAATCAGATGGAACAGGTGTTGGATAAAGCGATTTATGAGTCGCGGCGTGAGGAACCATCGGTCGGAGAGACTCGACAAGTGGACGGTTTGGTTGGTTCTACTCCTGAAATGCAAGATGTATTCAAGTCCATCGCGCTCGTTTCCGGGTCAGAGGCAAGTGTTCTCCTTTCTGGTGAAAGTGGAACAGGTAAGGAGCTCGCAGCACACGCGATTCACCGATTCAGCGAACGCGCTTCAGGACCGTTTATTGCGGTAAACATAGCTTCTCTGAGTGAAAGTCTGGCAGAAAGTGAACTCTTCGGCCATCTGCAAGGTGCATTTACTGGAGCCGAGTCAACACGTGTTGGTTTTCTGGAGCAGGCTGATCAGGGAACATTGTTTCTCGACGAAGTTGCCGATATTCCACTACCGATTCAGATCAAGCTTTTAAGAGCACTTGAAGAGGGAGAGGTCTTGCCTGTTGGGTCAACCCAGCGAGTGAAAACCAACTTTCGTGTGATTGCGGCGACACACCGGAACCTGGAATCATTAATCAAACAGGGTAAGTTCCGACATGATCTTTATTTTCGATTGTGTACTTTTCAAATTGATATTCCTCCGTTGAGAAAGCGTGTGGGGGATATTTGCACCCTTGCTGAATTTTTCCTGGAGCGATTAGTAGACCGTCAGAGTGGGGTGCAGTATCGATTAACTGCAGAAGCGATTTCAGAATTGGAGAAACGTCCCTGGTATGGAAATGTGCGTGAGTTGAGAAATTCAATTGAACATGCGGCCTTACGTGCTCGCGGGGGGACTATCTTGCCTGAGGATTTGCCGGCTCCCGTTTCCAAGTCATTTCTGGGAAGCGAAGAATCAGATGCAGACTCTGATATCATGATTATTGAGTTGCTCAAGCAGTGGGCTGAACAACAATTGATTGATCCCGTTCAGGCTACGAATCTCTATGAAAAGCTTATGGCACTGATCGAACCTCCTGTGATGAATGTCGCATTGGATCAATTTCATGGGCAATGTGCGCCTGCGGCACGCTGTCTGGGGTTGCATCGAACAACATTGAGTAAGAAACTAAAACAATACGGTATTGAAAATAAATGAAGAACATTCAACTGGGTACATCCTGATGAAACAGATGGCGCGCTCGATTCCAATATTAATCTTCACTTTATTGATATGTGAAAACACATTTGTTTTTGCTGCGCAGAAAGCCACGCAAAAACCGTTGAACTTCGTATTCATATTGGTGGATGATCTCGGCTATATGGACGTGGGCTGTAATAATCCAAAAACATTTTACGAAACGCCTCACATTGATCAGCTTGCTGAAACAGGAATGCGATTTACCAACGGCTATGCTGCCAATCCTGTGTGTAGTCCTACACGTTACAGCATCATGACAGGAAAATATCCGACGCGCGTGGATGCGACCAATTTCTTCTCCGGCAAACGAGCAGGTAAGTTTCTGCCTGCACCGTTGAATAATCGAATGCCTTTAAATGAAGTGACCATCGCTGAAGCCCTTAAAGAGCATGGTTATTCGACATTTTTCGCAGGGAAGTGGCACTTGGGACCGACAGAAGAGTTCTGGCCAGAAAATCAAGGGTTTGATGTAAACCATGGTGGATGGCATCGTGGCGGACCGTATGGTGGCAAGAAGTATTTCTCTCCTTATGGAAATCCACGTTTAACCGATGGACCTGCAGGAGAGCATCTACCCGATCGACTGGCCAGTGAAACGGCTAAGTTCATCGATGAACATCGAGAGCAACCATTCTTTGCCTATCTTTCTTTTTATTCAGTGCATACACCTTTGATGGGACCCAAGCCCTTAGTCGCCAAATACAAGGCAAAGGCGCAACGGTTAGGATTGACAAACCAGAAAGAATTTGCAGAGGAAGAGCAGGTATTCCCGGTTAAAGAAAAGCGACGTGTACGGATTCTGCAAAATCACGCCGTGTATGCGGCGATGGTAGAGTCGATGGATCGCGCAGTGGGCAAGGTACTTAATCAATTAGAGGAGTCAGGCCTGGCTGAGAATACAGTCGTCATGTTATCTGCCGACAATGGTGGCTTGAGTACATCTGAAGGTTCTCCTACCTCGAATCTCCCGCTTCGAGGAGGCAAGGGTTGGTTGTACGAAGGGGGAATTCGCGAAGTATTTCTGATTCGCTGGCCGGGTGGAACGAAGCCTGGAAGTACCTGTGATGAGCCGGTGATCAGCGTTGATTTTTATCCGACAATTCTGGACCTGGCTGGTCTACCCGCTAAACCAGAGCAACATCAGGATGGCGTTAGTTTAAAGCCTTTATTGAAAGGAATGTCACGCTTGGATCGAGAAGCCCTCTATTGGCATTATCCACACTATTCCAATCAGGGCGGAATTCCCGGCGCTGCCATTCGTGAGGGAGACTGGAAGTTGATTGAACGTTTTGAAGACGGAAGCGTCCGACTCTACAATCTGAAAGACGATCTGGGAGAGCAGATGAATCTTGCTATAAAATACCCGGAGCGAGTTTCTTCAATGCGTCAAAAGTTACATCGATGGTATCGCGAAACAGATGCGAAGTTTTTACGCGCAAAACCCAATGGACCACAGCCCTGGCAGCCTGGAAAATGAACGGACGTATTTGGGGCTAATAGGTTTTCTATCTTAACAATAGAGATAACTTCATCAAAAATTTAAAATTGATTTACTCACTTCGAAATATTTCCTTGTCGATCCTTTCATTTTTCTATGATCTGTTATAATTCAATATGTCCCTTGGGTTTGTGATGAAATATCATTTTCGATACGTCACATTGCATCTGCATATCCCCTATCAACACCTAATGATGATTGAGAAGTCATATGGCGCAGTCCACATTGCCGGAACAGAGTGAAGATTATTCCGAAATGCTGAGCCTCTTGAGGAAAAATCTGAGTAACGTGATCCGGGGAAAGTCGGAAAGCATTGACCTGATGATTGTGGCGTTGCTCTCCAGCGGTTCAGTTTTAATGGAAGACGTTCCGGGAACCGGCAAGACCACACTCGCTAAAGCGCTGGCACGCTCTTTGGATGTTCCCTTCAATCGAGTTCAGTTCACCCCCGACTTATTGCCAACCGATATTCTGGGGTCGTCGATTTATAATCCGGTCGATGGTACATTTCATTTTCGAGAAGGTCCGATCTTTTGCAACATTTTATTAGCCGATGAAATTAATCGCGCCTCGCCTCGTACACAGTCTGCTTTGCTGGAAGCCATGAGTGAATCGCAGGCGACCATTGAAGGTGTACGTTATATTCTGCCTGCTCCTTTCTTTGTTTTAGCAACTCAGAATCCTGTCGACTTTCACGGCACCTATCCTTTGCCAGAGGCGCAACTGGATCGATTTTTGATTCATCTGCAACTGGGATATCCTGATGCAGAAAATGAGATGGAAATTCTGTTTGCACAGTCAACCGAACATCCGGTCGATCATCTGAAGCGAGTACTCAGCCATGAGGAAGTTGTCTGCATGCAGGATCAGGTAAAATCGGTGCATGTAGATCAGAGTGTAGCTCGTTATATGATCGATCTGGTACAGACCACGCGCGATGATCCACGGTTGAAGTTGGGGGTCAGCCCCCGTGGTTCATTAATGTTATTTCGAGCTTCACAGGCATTTGCCTTCTTGAAAGGCAGAAACTATGTTCTACCGGATGATGTCCAGCATATGACAGACTATGTATTGGCACATCGTCTCATTTTAACTTCGAAAGCAAAATACAGTAGTATTACCAAACTGGATGTAGTGTCTGATATTGTTCAAAAAGTGAAAGTACCCAGTTAGCATTTTATTGAATGAAGATGAGTGGAATTATCATTTCAACTCATTAGATTAGAGAAGTGTTGAATCTAAAATGCATGTCTCGGAATACGATCCTTATTCACCCACGATCAGAAAGCAGGATTCGTTTACCAATCGTCTTCTCCTGGTACGAATGCACAAGCACTATTGGTACTACCGTGTAACTTATCCGGGAAAGTTGTTGTTATTCGGGTTTTTTCTGTCAGGGATCGGTACGGTTTCGGTCTCTGTGCCGATCTATAATCTTTTCAGTATCTTGATGGCGTTGATTCTCGTCGATGGCATTGTCTCGTGGATTTTCAGGCCTCAGTGTGAATTAACAGGAGATTTTCCTGCTCAGACAACAGCTGGCCAGCCTGCGGTGGGGCATTTTACCGTGACCAACCGGGGTTGGTTACCCGTTTACGATATGGCGGTTGCCTTTCGTTGGTTGGAGAAACCACTCTCACAACCTGATCGCGATGATACATTGAAATCTCTGCCGCGCGGAGAATCTGTGGACGTTACTGTCACTATTGATGCACCACAACGTGGGTTTTATGCACTACCCAAGCTGGGTGTGCATACCTTGTTTCCCTTTCATCTCAACCGATCTGGTAATGCAGCACTTCCCGGAAAATCATTATTGGTACTACCAGCCTTTCATAAGTTGAACAGTATCGATTTACCTGTCGGTAACAAGTTTCAGCCGGGGGGGATTGCTCTGACTTCCAATGTGGGAGAATCTCCCGAATATGTTGGGAATCGGGAATATGTTCCTGGCGAGCCAGCGCGCAGACTTGATTTTCGATCTTGGGCCCGACTTGGTAAACCTGTTGTACGAGAATTTCAGGAGGAGTATTACTGTCGCATAGCTCTGATCTTAGATACCTATATGCCTGCAGATGACAGGTTGACTCGAATGATAAAAGCCATCACTCAGCGTTATCAACCCAAAACGGAAGGTGCGCAACCCATGGATGTGCTGGAAGCAGGAATCAGTTTGACTGCTTCGATAGCAGATGTTCTCTCGCGGGGAGAGTACTTGATAGACCTCTTTGCTGCCGGACCGGAATTGTACGTATTTCGCGCAGGTCGGCATACGGCACATTTTGATAACGTCCTGGAAATCCTGTCATGTGTCGATCGTTGTCCACATGATCCATTCGATACGATCGGACCAGCCGTATTTGAGGAATTGTCCAATGTTTCGACCGCAGTTTGTATTTTCCTTGATTGGGACGAACAACGGGAAAAGATGGCACGGGCTGTATTAGATTCCGGTTCCAGCTTAAAAACGATCATCATTCATGATGGAGAGACTACGCTCCCTTATAATTCAGAGAAATTCGGCCCAGCTTTTCATTTCACACCCGATCAAATCGCGAAAGGGAAGGTGGATTCAATATGAATGCACAGCGTACAATTGCGTTCATTTTGATTAGTCTGGAGAGCGCCGCCTTTGGTGTTCTTTCAGAAACTTTCTTTTTTTCATTCAGCATTGTATTGCTGTCCGCATTATCGTATATGCCAATTTTACGGCACCCTTTTTCCAGTCGGCAGGTATTTTGGACTACCAGTATTTTGGCCATCATTTTCATGGTCAAATACATGATTTCGCAGCATGAATTTGGCTTAGATCAGCTCGCAATTCGAACTCCCCTGGCTTACGCAGCCGCACAGTTTGTAATGGCGGTGCAGCTACGTCAGCTCTTTGATAAACACTTTGTTCCTTTTCTGCCCAATTCCTTTCCTTTATTCGGTATCGTGGCGTTTATTCTGATTGGTGATATTCTTGTTTATGGTTCCAGGCATCTTCTATATCAGGTTCTGGTTTTTAGTTTCGTGTTGTTTTCCGGAGTGTTCTATCAGTTAGGGCATTCTGTGCGTAATCAGAAGAAAAAAGAGAAACATCCGTGGGGAATCTATTTCGTTCGCGCTAACTTTTTTGTCGTAATATGGCTGCTGGCGTGGTTGACCGCGACGGGATTGTACCGTTATGAGCGAGAACTGGATCAACTCTACTACCGTATCATTGAGCCGCGGACATCCGGAATCGCCTCCCGTGCCGGTTTCTCAACAATTTCCAAATTGGGTAGCCTCACCAAACAGTTTGACACCAGCGCGAATCAAATCAAATTACGTGTTAAATCGACTGATGAACCAGGCTATTTGCGTGGCCGGGCATTCGTGCAGTTTCTTAACTCAGAATGGCATTCAGAAATCGGTAACCACAATGCAGCAATTGTTGCGTTACCACCGGCGGGAGTCAAAACCGATGTTTTACAAGATGGCGACTGGTTTCAGATTGGAGAAGCGAAATCTTCTGATTGGATTGAATTCGAAATTTGGTCAGAGACATCGGGGCATATCTTTGCCCCCCTGAATACTCCACTGGTACATGCTGTGGCTGATAGCGTGCAATATGACAGTCAGGATATTCTGACATCGCGTAGTTTGAAATTTGGTTATCCTTATGCGATCTTTTTTCCGAGAAAATTGATCCCACGTCGACCTGAGCCAGAGCAGGCATTACAACGGCTCTTACAACTGCCTGATACTATTTCTCCCGAAGTCAAACAACTGGCCAAACGCATTTTTGCTGACTGTAAGACAACTGCTGAGAAGATCAATCGTGTTCAGGAATACTTTCAGGATCACTATCAATACGAGTTGGGAATTACGGTACCAGCAGGTGAAGATCCGCTGACCTATTTTCTCCTGAAAAAACCAAACGCCCATTGTGAATATTTCGCATCGGGAACCGCGCTATTACTCAGGTTGGCAGAAGTTCCCTGCCGCTATGTGACTGGTTATGTCGTACGCGAACGAAATGATTATGATCAATACTGGATCGCCCGCAACCGTCATGCACATGCCTGGGTAGAAGCATGGGATGAACAGCAGGGTTGGGTGACAGTAGAGTCCACACCTCCTGCCGGTCAACCAGACAAACGCGCTCCTGGCTCCTTCAGACAGTATTGGGAATCTTTTATTAGTCAATTTTCCCGTATCAAAACCGCCTTACAACAAGGGCAGTGGATTCTGGCTCTCTCAGAGGCACAATTACCTTTGGCTCTCATTGTTTGTGGAGTGCTACTCTGGTTTGGTTTGAGCTGGGGGATTCGGCACTATCGAAAGCGGATTCAAGAAAGGGCGACACTTCGCCAAAGGCCGGCTTATGTCCAGGAATTGCATACTCTGTTGGCACAAATGGATCGCTTATTAGGAAAACAAAATCTCGTCCGCAAGCCGGGAGAGACATTGATGCAGTTTTCCAGGCGAATTGAGAGTCAAAGTATGTCGGAATGGTACCAAACCTATGCTGGTAGTAGGTTCATGCCGGAAAGTATGGCGAGACAAGAACTTATTGTTCAATTGAAACAGCAGTTGCAGGAATTCGCCAAACGCACGTCTGCTCGATGATGTTTTTTCGGCAAATTTTGCCTGAGGAACAGGGCTTGGCAGGCAATCGAAGTCTGGCTAAAATCTGCCCCTCATCTCTCAACTCTCAAATGAAACACTTCCCATTTTGTATTAACAAATTAATTTAGACAGGCAACAAATGCGTATTTGCTGCTTGCGCGTCTATTTTCTGAGTACTCATATTGGAACGGGATTCTCTCTCAATGAAAACTCTCTCAAAAGCACTCATAATTGTGACCATACCTTGTATCTCCCTTGTGGCATCCGGGTGCGATTTGCTTCCGCATGCGATTCAGCCCAGCCAGTGGCATAAATTGAACCGTGGCCCGGCTCCTCGTGAAGATACACATTTTTCTGTTCCCGATTATATTCCGGAACTACAACAGAAAACACAATCTGAGCAAGACCACTAGTCGGACAAAGCACATTCCGCAGGCTTATTAAAGAAAGTCCGCCACAGGCTGCGCGCTTATGGTGTTGTTTGTTTACGTACCGGTTTGGCAAAGCTCTGGCGATCCAAGACTTCATTTCCCAAGCTCTTTATCTCAACTTTCATCTCGCCTGAGCTTCGATCACAAGTCAGCAATAAATAAGAATCTTTGCCAGCCAGGAACTTCGAATGCGGATCTGAATATTGTTTTCCTTTTCCACTCAGTGATGTGTTGTAATAAGTCAACCCATCCAGTTCTGCTCGTTCGGCAAAATGACCGAAGCCGGTTACACAAATGGTTCCTCGCTGAAACAGTTGGTGCCATTCTCCCTGGAGTTGATTGCGGATGCTGGCGTTACGCTCGTTGTAAAGTGTGACAAGATGCCCCGGTACATTTTTGGTAATCGATTGATACCACTGGTACTGTTGAGAATCGCGCCCGAAGGCATGACAGGTTTGCCAGTTATTGCCAAAATCGGAAATGTGATTGAAGTCCAGACCAATGAATCGCACACCAAACTCTGGTATCTCAAAGTGCCATTTCCATTCTTCATCGGGAAGTTCAAAAAAGCGGCAAAAGGCAGTGGCATCCACATCATAGACCGCATGTGCAGGAGGCTTACTACCACGGGGATGAATTTGACGATCATGATTTCCCAGAATCGGCATGAAGGGTGTGGATCGAAATAATTCAGGATAGGCGTCAATCAAATTGACATAGGGTGTAATGCAGTTACGTTTTCCAGGTCCACATTTCTGCCAGAGATTGTTTATATTATCTCCCGCAGTCAACAAAAGATGGACATCGTCTTTGATCAAACTGGATAAATCAGGTTGAGATTGCCAGTCTGCTATGATGGCGACACGGAGAATCTCGGTGGGATATGCTTTAAATTTTGCAGCGGCAGACCGTTGGTTTCCTGTTTGAACTGAGTAGTGATAGATTCGATCTCGATGATTCAAAGGAATTTCCACATGATGCAGCTTTGTTGATTCGTTGACTTGTGCACGTTCCATTGTTTCTGGAGAGATTCCATACATTACAACCGAATCACCAGGCTCATTTGTTAACCAGTTCACAACAATTTTATTCGGTTGATTCGTTTTGTGCGTCAGCCAAATACGCTCAATCTCTGCTGCAGCTACCATGGAAGTAAAAAGATGAATACAAGTGAAGAAAACGAGAGATTTCATGAACACTTTCTTGATTGAAAATCGACTTAAAAAACAATTTCGATTCTGATTTGCATTGAACCTTTTAGGTACTGCCATCAGTCTTACCAGTTTCTAAATGACAATACCATCAAAAGAGCCACTCTTAATAATATTTAAAAATACAGCATGATCCTGTGAATTTTTGGCCAACATCGTTCAAGTCGTATTCGTAGTACAGGTTAATCACTATTAACTAATGATAAATCAGTAATTTTATGATTGATTTCTTCATTTGGACAGGAAAAGTACAGATTAGACACCTAAAATTACGTTCTACGGAAGCAGCAGTATTATTCATGATATGATATTTCTGGTGATCGATTGGCAACCAATATTAGCGACTCAAAAGATAAAAAAGCCCTCTCTAGTGCGCGAAATAAAATCGTTCTCTCAGTCATCATTTTTTTCGTTGTCTTATTGAGTTCTTTTGTCTGGGGGCGGGGACTGTGGCTTGATTTCTTTCACCACCGTGCAGAGCTCTGTTTGCAAGATCGGAATCCAGACAGTGCACAGCAATGGCTATCTTATGCACAAGCTCTGAATGCGAAGAATCCAAGGACCAGAATACTGCTCGCACGCTCATACAGAAAATCACACGATGTCGAACAAGCATATCAAGAATTAAAAAACTATTATCAACTGGCTGGATCCAGTGAGGAGTATCTTCAGGAGCAATGGTTGTTAAAAGCACAGATTGGAGATAACGCTGACTTACGCATTCACTTGAGTGAACTTCTCATTAAACCGCAGGGGGATATTCAGGATATTTGTGAGACATACGTAAATAGTTGCATTCTCAACTACCAGTTTGATGATGCACTAAAAATTTTGGATCTTTGGGAAGCCGACTTTCCAGAAGATCCGCTTCCCAATTTTATGCGTGGGAAAATCTTCGAACATAACCGTGCATTGCAGGAAGCAGTAGAAGAGTTTCAAAAAACACTCAGTAAAGATGCCAGATATGCACCAGCGGCATACAGTTTGGCTCGGATTCAGTTAACTCGTAAAAAAACTGAAGCTGCAATGAAGTACTATCAAATAACACTGGATAACACAGAACATCAGGCACCCGCCAAAGTAGGATTGGCGCGTTGCTTACGATTATTAAACAGGAATCAGGAAGCGAAAAATATTCTGACAGAGGTGATCTCAAAAGATCCCGAAGAATTGCAAAAAGACTATCAGGAAATGGGGGATCATAAATCTTCAGCTTACTCTTCAGCACATCTTGAAATGGGAAATCTGGAACTTGCTGAAAAGAATTATGAAGCTGCTTTAAAATGGCTGGAGCCTGCAGCGAAGGCCAATCCCAGAGATCTGGGAGCAAAAAATTCTTTAGTGATTGCTTACAGCCGCTTAGGAAGGAAACAGGAAGCAAAGAAATTAAGTCTGTTGATCAAAGAAACGAATGATGCTCTGGAAGAGATTCAGAAATTGTTGGATCAATTGCTGCAGGAGCCCAATAATGTGGAACTGCGGTTTCAAATTGGAAAAGCTTACTTGAAATATGTTTCCGAACTACAGGGTGTCGTTTGGCTTAATAGTGTTGTACGTTATCAGCCTAATCACCGGGGCGCTCACTCTGAATTAGCCAGGTATTACGAACAAAATCTTTCGCGTGGCGAAAGCTTTCAACGTTTGGCGAAGCTGCATCGTGAGAAAGCAGATGCGATAAAAAAGAATCTCTGAAAGGGCACCTGCCAGGACTCCAGTCTTGTCTGGCCAGAAATAGAAGTCTACCTGGAAACAAACATGATCAAATCAAATGGTTATTTAAGGGGTTTCACCGAGCAGTATTCGTGTTTCAATCGACGAGTAGTCCTGGCATTCTTGGCATCTGGTTTATGCGTTTTGTTAGTCGGGTGTAATTCTGAGACAGTCATGGATGAGCGTCCACAAACGGTGGACATCAAAAATCAGGCACAACAGAAACATTCTGAATCGAGAATTCAGCCCGAATTCATCAATGTTTGGCCTGAGCAGAATTTAGAGTTCACTTACCGTAACGGTCGGGAAGCGGGAGAACTGGCAATTCTCGAAACGCTTGGAGGGGGTACGGCAATTTTCGACTATGATCGGGATGGACTTCTCGATCTCTTTTATACTGGTGGTGGTACATTTGAGAACAAAACTGTCAAAGGTTATCCCTCTATTTTGTTACGACATACTGGGGAGTTTCGTTTTTTTGACATAACAAAGAAAGCGAGCATGGACCTTGAAGCATTTTATAGTAATGGATGTGCCGTCGGCGATTATGACAATGATGGTTTTCAGGATTTGCTTGTGACTGGTTATGGAGGTTCAATTTTCTGGAAGAACTTAGGCGATGGCACGTTTGAAGAAATTTCTATCGCTGCTGGCTTGCGAGACTGTTTCTGGGGATCCAGCGCTGGTTGGGGAGACCTTAATGGAGATGGCTTGTTGGATCTTTACCTCACTCAATATGCTGACTGGTCATTTCAAAATCATCCAGAGTGTGATCTGACGCCTGGTGTTGCTGATGTTTGCTCTCCTCACTCCTTCACAGGAGTCAAAGATCTTGTTTTTTTTAATCGAGGCGATGGCACTTTTTATGATGCCAGCGAACAAGTAAGTTTACTGCCAAAAGGTAAAGGGCTTGGTGTAATTCTGGCAGATTTAGACCATGACACCGATTTGGATATCTATGTTTGTAACGATACGGTCGAGAATTTTTTGTATCTGAATAACGGTCAAGGGAAATTTGAGGAGGTTGGTTTCATTAATGGTGCTGCCGTTGATGATCTGGGAACGCCCAATGGAAGTATGGGCGTTGACATCATGGATTATAATCAAGACGGCTTGACTGACTTATGGGTTGCCAACTATGAGAAAGAAGCCTTCGCTTTATACCGCAATGATGGCGATGCCCAATTTTTACACGTCAGTAATGATACTGGAGTGACTTCGATAGGAGATTTATTTGTGGGTTTTGGGACAGCGTGTGCCGATTTTGATTGGGATGGAGACGAAGACCTGATTGTGGCAAATGGGCATGTCGCGTATTTTTCTACGAATTCTCCGTTTCGACAAAAGCCTCTTTATCTGGAAAACCAAAACGGACGTTTTGCTCAGATTGAATATGACGATTCTTCTTATTTGGGACAGTCCCATACTGGTCGCGGATTAGCTTTGGCAGACTTTAATAACGATGGCAATCTTGATGTGTCTATCTCAAATTTCAGTGACCCTCCAGCAATCCTTAAAAATACGACCAAAACAAAAGGCCAGTGGGTTTCCGTACGTTTCATTGGAAGAGGAAGTAATCGCGATGCAATTGGCACACGTGCGGTGCTACATACAAGTCAAGGGAACCTGATACGACAGATCAAAGGAGGTGGTAGTTATCTCTCTTCCAGCGATTTTTGTCTGCATTGGGGAGTAGGCGAAAAAGTAACTCTCAATGGCATAAGCATTTATTGGCCTTCAGGTGTTCAGCAGAAATGGAATTCACTTAAAGTTAACGCTACAAACCTTATTCTGGAACCTGACTCAAAAAATGATCTTTTCAAACAATAAGAAGCTGTTTGAATCCAGTGCAAACGCTCACTTCATATGCCTCTATCGATATACACGTCTACAAGACTAATTAAATGTAAGTTATTAAAATTAAGGTACTTAAATAAGTGTAATTACTTAAATAAAGAGTGTTTTATCATGATTTTGATAGATGAAAACATTGTTTTTTCTTTAAGAAATCATAAAATTGTATGCTTAGTATGAATAACCATAAAATTACTGTCTATTGCCAAGTCATCCTCTTATTTCCACCCTCAACAGATAGTATCGTTTTCTACTAAGTCAGTAGTTTAACGTGTCCTTTTTACCTTATTTAAATTACTTATCAGGAGAGTCTCGATGCATCTTTTACGCAGGAGAAGAGCCTTTACGCTCATTGAATTGCTTGTTGTGATTGCCATCATTGCGATTTTAATTGCACTACTATTACCTGCAGTGCAGCAGGCGAGAGAGGCAGCGCGCCGATCAACGTGTAAAAATAACCTTAAGCAGTTTGGTTTAGCTTTGCACAACTACCATGAAACTCATCGTTGTTTTGGCCAGTTGGTACTTCCTGGTCAAAGAAGTGGGGTGACTACACCTTGGGTTGGCTTTAGTACCCAGACAATGTTGCTACCATTCATGGATCAGGCCAGTATCTATAATTCTATGGATTTTAATTTTCACTGCGATGAGTCTCCTAACACCGATCAAGTAATTAGAGCTGCTGGGATTGAAGTTTTTCGGTGTCCTTCCGATCCGCGATATCAAATCTATTCGGAAGGTCATTTGAATTACTATATGTCGGCCGGTCCTTGCATGGGATTTAACCCGGACCGCCAATTTCAGTTAGGGTTTTCCCGTTATCAGCTTGTTACCCGAGTTTCTGATATTCTGGATGGAACATCAAATGTAGTTGCTATGGCGGAACGCATTATGGGATCGGCTAATTCAAGTGCTTTTGATCGTAATGGTGATGTACGCCGGAATGTAACGTTCACTTCTCCTACATCTCCTTTCAGAAATACAACATTTCCCTCAAAAGCACTGCTGGATGCACATGGGACAGCGTGTGCTGGAGCAGGTGCTTTCTATTCTCATCGTGGATCGCGTTGGATGCGGGGTGATGAAACCTGGTTCAACACCTGGAATACTCCCAACTCACCTAATGATGACTGTAGCACTGGTAACGGAGGTCATGCAGGAGGTGATGCACCAGCAACTCAGGCAGCACGAAGCCGTCACACCGGAGGTGCTCATGCTTTGATGGCCGATGGTTCTGTGCACTTTGTATCAGAAAATATTGATCTGCTGAAATGGCAGCAATTAGGAGCGATTGCCGATGGTGCCGCTGTTAGCATCAGCGAGTAAGCCACCGATTGTTTAACGGCATTCATCAATCAGCTCGGTAATTTCTGTTTTTTGCCGAGCTGTTTTTCTTCTCAAGATAAAAATTTAAAAAGTAAAAAATTATTTACGAACAAAAGAAAGGCTACCAATGAATAAACTGGGTTTATTCTGTCTGTCATTTAGTATTTTATTTACAGGCTGTGGAGGAGGAGGTACTGTTGATGTAGCGCCTGCCAATCAGGAAACACCGCCCGTTCAGGACTTATCGGCCATTAAAGCAACATTAAATAGCATCGCAGAATCCGGGGTAGTCGACAGTGGTTTCTTTGGAATTCCGGAAAGTCTGGAACAAGCGGGTAAACCAAAATTGGCTGAAGAAGCAAAAAAAATGGAGTCATTGAAGAGCAAAAAACAAATTCAGGCTGCAGCCAAGAAAATCGCTGATCAACTTTAATTCTATAGCCTTAAATATTTATCATATTTGTAGTATTTTTTAATCACCTTCAACATATTACTGTCGGATGTGTTTATAGCGAATTTCTTGATTTGGCATCTAAAAAAGGGAGCCGGCAAATACCGGCTCCCTTTTTTGCTATTTCTCGTTCCTCAGAAGCTAAACCGCATCAGACTTTGGGTTCCCAGCCTGGTTCGTAGTCTCGCGTCCATAGTGCCATGGCGGCTTTATCGTTTTGAATATGACCATTCGAAGGATCACAGGTCATTGTGCGACCTGTGCGATGTGCAATGTTTCCAATATGGCATAACAACGTGCTTTTATGACCGATCTCAATTTCGGCATTCAGGCTGAGTGGTTCATTGTTACGTATGGCATCAATGAAGTTTTGAGCATGCTCGGACATGCCTTGCCCACCGCCTACTTTTTCAACTTCTTTATCTTTGGCATCTAATACTCTGTAGCCGCCTGAGCCGCCAATAATCAATGTTCCTTTACTACCGAAGAAAGTGACAAATTCATTCTTGTGACGATTGCAGCTAGTTCCCTGCCAGGTAATCTGTTTCCCTCCGTCAAACTCGTAAGCGACGACGTGTGTGTCTGGCGTTTGTTGATCATCGTTGTAGGCGTATCGACCGCCACTCGAAACAACACGTGTAGGATAATCTACATCCAGTCCCCAACGACAAACATCCAGGGAATGCACGCCATTATTACCCAGTTCACCGTTGCCATAATTCCAGAACCAGTGCCAATTATAGTGTACGACGTTATCCATATATTTTTGGCGAGGGGCTGGTCCCTGCCAGAGATCGTAATTCAAATAACCGGGGACAGAAGCAGGTTTACCGGTGCCAATTGAACCACGGGCACTTTGGTAGAAAGCGCGTGCGAGGTATACATCGCCAATAACCCCCTCTTTGACTTTTTGAATCCCTTCCATAATCGATTCACTACTACGTCGCTGGCTTCCCATCTGGACCGCACGTTTGTTTTTGCGAGCGGCTTCAACCATCATTTCACCTTCTTTAGGATTATGACTGCAAGGTTTTTCAACGTAAACGTGCTTGCCTGCTGAGCAGCCTAGAATAGTCGCTGGTGAATGCCAGTGGTTGGGAGCTGCAACGATCAGGGCATCAACCGCTTTGTCATCCAGAATTTTACGGAAGTCTGCGATTGGCTCGGGTGCTTTTTGGGTCGCTTTCTCAACAGTCTTGGCTGCGTTAGCCGCTCGGTTATCGTCAGTATCGCAAACATACTTGATTTCGACGCCGTCCAGAGCACCAAATGTTTTCGCCAAAGCGAGTCCACGTTGCATACCCATGATACCGATAGTGACTTTTTTGCTAGGGGCTTTATTCGCGGCTGAAAGAAGTGCTGGGGCAGCGAAACTCGCAGCAGAGGCTGCTGCAGTTTGACCTAGAAAAGTACGACGGTTGACAGAATCAGTCATCTTTGGTTCTCCATAGCAGGGGAGTTAAAGCGAGGCAGGATTAAGCATAAAACAAACTTTGTATTTTATACGCTTCTCAAAGTGATTAACACGGAAAAAATAAGCAATGTGGCAATTTGTTAAAAAAACTAATAATGTGGTACGGGTCAACCATGAATAACAGATTCTGTATGCACCAAATCACGCCTTTCGAATATAGTGGGCTGCGTAACTTCTTATTTCCTGGCCATTAAGGACATGGAACATTCTGAGTTGCTGGATGGTTTCCTGACTGAATCGTCCCAGTGGGACATGAATCAATTTTTTCTGATAACGTTTTGCTAAGCGTCGCCAGCCAATCCCGGGAGGCGCCTCACTCAGCAGGGCGATATGTGATTCTTCACTATAATGGCAGGCAGCAACCAGCAGACGCTCTTCGAGTGTATCCACAAAATCAAACTGGAGGTCATTCCAGATATCACTGACAGGCCGGGGAGGGAACAGGAAGAGTGCTCCGCCGTAAGTTGCCATACCAATTCCAGGTCCTACCATTTCTTTACGGTGGTCGGTCGCAAAAAATGCCAGTGTCGATTCATCCTGGTGTTCAGCATGCCAGGTAAGTCGATAGGGATAGTCTCGGGGATCTGCGGGTGAGTCGAAGAGCATGATCACACAATCAAGCCGACCTCGACTCGGAGGAAGCACTTTGACATGGATCTCACCGGTATGCCAGTTCCTTAGCGTTTCGCGGAGATCAAGTCCATCTTTCATGCTTGTTGTAAACTTTTCGGTTCGTGCCAGATCCACTCCCAGAAGAGAAAGTGCATGATCTTTGACACTGGTACGAAACTTTTCTATGGCGACGTCTTCCGGTGGCCAACTGCATTGTTTAAATGGATCCCACCTCATCTCCCATTCATCCTGTTTTGGCTTAGGAGGTTTTGGGGTCAGTTCACAATTTCTCCAGGAAATAGGGTTACCCGGTAAGCGGTTACTCAACTCAAACATTGTGCCATTGGGGAGTTGAGCTTGTTCAATTCCAAAGCTGATTTTATCGAATGGCAGCAAATGCACGAATGGGTATTCTCGCGCTGTTTCTGCAATTTGAATGGCAAATTGATCGCCGGCGACTTGTTGGGCTGCTTTGACCAGCGTATATAGGTCGGGTGTCATACGTCGTTCGATAAGTGATAGATTGCGTATATAACGAAAATAGACGGAAAGGACTTTCGGGGTGATTTTTCTGCCGCGTGATTTCAATTCCAGTCGATAACGATCTCGAGCAGTCAATGCCAGTTCCTTGATGCCATCGACTGACAGATTCTCATCATCATTCAGTTCGGAGCGGGCTGCTTCATACAGACCTGTAATATAGGGGAGCTCACCAAGTAAAAATAAAAGGGTTTCAGAATCTGCAGTGTAAATATTCGTTTCGTTGACTTCTTCGTCTTCGACCTCCAGTGGCATTTGTTCGATGTAGGCATCGTGAATCCAGGGCCAATCCAGAAGTGAGCAGACCAGCAGAATCGATTTATATTTCTTCTCCAATTCGCGCAAACGATGCGCCATCATCTTACAGCGATCCAGAGGCTGTCCTTCAGGTAATTTATTCAGGGCTGGCAATACTGCCGCGGAAAATTTTTCAAGAGGCACTTTCTTCAATGCATAGGGATCAGGTAATGAAGCAGAAATACTTTCAAAGCGTTGTGTTTCCAGATCGATAAAATGGCGATCAATGTGTTCCATCATCGCAAGCCTGAGGGCGGCAATCACTCCCTGACAGGGATCGATGGGAACATAGCTGCAGACACGCTGAATATCGTCTTCCTCTTCCTCGTCATCTTCTTCCCAGGGAGCAGAACCGGAGATGGGAGGTTCTTCTTGCAAGACAGCGGTGATACTTGGCAAAAACGAGATACCTCGTTCGACGTTGGCTTGAAATGAGGGGGGCAATGGAACGGCCAGACAATCAAACTCGTTGTTCAACATGACACGGCGTACTTCAATGGCGTAATCGCCACTACCATGGATCAGTGGTAAAACTGAAATACGGGGACTGATTTTGAGAAAACTGGAATGAAGTGATGTCATTATGAATGTGTCCAGTTTCTTGCTACTGAAGATATCAATATGCGTAGTTTGACAATAAAGTTACTTTGGCCATTGCCAGCCGGTTGTATTTTTCAGATTCACAACGCACTCCTGAGGCCAATCTCCCTGATATAATTTTACAATGTTCTGAGCTGCCATGGCATACGCATCACGGTGAGATTCCTTGTCCAGACCGCCGATATGACAACTCAATAACACATTTTCTAAGTTTATCAGCGGACTTTCAACGGGCAAAGGTTCTTTTTTGAAAACATCCAGACCAGCGGCACGTAAGTGACCAGACTGAAGAGCTTCAATCAAGGCCTCCTCGTCAACGAGCCCCCCGCGCGCCGTATTGATCAAAACAGAACCGGATTTCATTTTTGCCAGGGTCTCTTTATTAATGATGTCGATAGTCTCTGATGTTACAGGCAGGTGTAACGTGACGTAATCTGACTGTTTCAGTAATTCATCGAGATCAACGAGTTTGATCTGATGTTCGGCCACAAATGATTGATTAGGAAAGGGGTCATAAGCGAGAACCTGCATTCCCATTCCAATCGCACGAGTTGCGACTGCCTGACCGATACGCCCCAGCCCCACAATGCCAATGGTACTTCCCCAGACACGGGGTGTAAGAGCTCGTTCCCACTTTCCACTACGAACAGCACGGTCTTGTGAGCGAGTCAAGCGTGCTACTCCCATTAATAGAGCAAAAGCTTGTTCTGCGACCGAATGATGGTTCACACCGGGTGTAATTGTGACGGCAATTCCCAGGTCATCTGCGGCTTGTAAATCGACGGCATCAAAGCCAACCCCATAACGTGAGATCACTTTTAAGTCCGGAAGTTGTTCCAGGACTTCTCTAGAATAGATCTCCGCGCCGGCAAGGATGGCATCGAAGCCCTCTACTTGTTCGACGACTCTATCTGGTTCTTTTCGTAAATCAACCTCGGCGGGGACAGTGGCTACTTCAAATCCACCGTCTTGAAGAATTTCAAAATGGGGTCCAAATTCACACATTTTCGCAGTACAAATTGTACGAGGCATGATCAAATATTTCTAAAGAGATAGAGTTAAAATAAGAAATTACCGGTACTGCTACTCTAGCGAAATGCTCGATTGACTGACACTGTTCGCAGGGCAAAAAAACGAAATGCGTTCTAATCCTTACTTATCGAACGATGAATAAGCGTTCTGCGCTTTTAACTGTTTTCGGATCTTTTTCACGCAGTTTTTTAAGCAACTGCTTTGCTTTTCCCGCAGTATTGGGATCGGCACCAATTCCTTTTTTGTTTCTGCCTTTAGAGGCGACCAAAAGATATCTTATAATAGCGCGTTTGATCGAAGAGTTATTATAGTCTTCTGTTTGATACATTTGCATTAGACGATCCAGTACGCTCCAATCATTCCAGCGTGCAAGATCCGCGATTACCAGATCGGTTAACTCAGGTCGATCCAGCAGCAATCTCATTGACTTTCGCAATCGTTCTTTGCTGATCCGTTCATTTCCATAAGCCCACATAAAATACAACGCTTGTATCGCGGCTTTTGTTTCAGAGTAAGGAACTGTTTCGGAAACGAATTTAGTTTGTTCAATTTTGTTTAAACCATCTGCACCGGTCTGTAGCAGGTATCCTGAGATCAGGCCATCAATGCCAAATCGAACTTTTTTAACGGGTTCATTGATCTTCGATTCCATAAATGCAATATCTGATTCCTGTCCACACAGCCCCAGTAACAAGCCATACAACCCCAATCGGACTACAGGGGTATCAGGACTCACAATCCATGTTCGAATTTTTTTTCGCGGCAGCTCTTTGGCGAGAGGAGTGATCTTTTCATAGGGAGCATTTGCAAATTCAGCAAAGGCATCATTGGCGATCATCGGATCTGAGTGTTCCAGAAACTTCAGGAAATACCGCAGGCGTTTGGATGTTTGTTCTTTTGCGGGAGGAGCTTGAGAAATGTATTGAAAACAGGTTTCAGTAATTGGAATCAGGTTTTTCCAATTCATACTGGTCTCGTTGGTTCCCAGTAATAAAAACAACTGACTTCTTTTCCCGGAGCGATGCCGATTGATGATGATCTGACCGCCAACATCCAAATGGTCCTTGTCGGACTTACGAATAACTTTTTTGATTTCAAAAAGCGTATTACCAGATTTTTCCAGTGTCCCTTTTTTTGTTTCAATCCATTTCGCGAGAACAGTTATTTCAGATTCAGAGAGTTGCTCAGTCAATGTTCGCGAGGGGCCAGAGCAGAAAGGGCATGCATGAAGCACAATTGCATTTGAAAAGATGAGTAGTGCACTCAGCAGTCCTATATCAATGCGAACTTTCATGTGTTGTTTTCGTCCAGTCATTCCAGATCCTTCTGGTGATTGAGACAAGTTTTGTGACCGTTAGTCCCTCACGCGGCTCCAAAAAATCCAGATGTCAAAATGTCTGTGTTTCTTATTTGAAGAAAAAGAAGCGTTCTGCACTTTTAACTGTTTTGGGGTCTTCTTTACGTAATTTGTCAAGCAGCAACTTTGCTTTTTCCGCCGTTGCCGGGTCTGCACCGCCTCCTTTTTTGTTCTTGCCTTTGGAAGCGACCAGCAGATAACGCACAATGGCACGCTTGATAGAAGGGATGTCATAATCTCCCGTACCATACATTTTCATCAAGCGATCCAGGACGCTCCAGTCATCCCAGCGTGCGAGATCAGCCACAACGAGATCGGTTAACTCAGGACGATCCAGTAATAATCGCATTGATTTGCGCAAGCGATCTTTGCTGATGCGGCCATCCGCGTAAGTCCACATGAAACGTAGTGCCTGCATGGCGGCGTAAGTTTCGCTGAAGGCAACTTTCTTGGGGATAAACTTGGTTTCATCAATTTTGTCCAAACCATCTGCACCAGTCAGTAGGAGATATCCAGAAATGACACCATCAATGCCCAGTCGAAACTCTTTGGTTGGTTCATTAATCTTCTTTTCCATAAAGGCGACGTCAGATTCCTGTCCACATAACCCCAGTAACAGACCATATAGCCCCAGGCGAGTCACGGGAGTATTGGAATCAACGACCCATTTCCGAATTTTTTCCCGTGGCATGTCTTTCGCAAGAGGAGTGATATCTTCATAAGGAGCATTGGCAAATTCTGCATACGCATCGTTTGCGACCATCTGATCAGGATATTCCAGGAACTTCAGGAAGTAACGCAAACGCTTGGATGTCTTTTCCTCAGGAGGAGGTGCTTGTGAGATGTAGTGGAAGCTCGTTTCTGTCACTTCAATCGGGTCCCCCCAATCAACGCTCGTGCCTTTGGTACCGAGCAGTAAAAACAAGTTTCCTTTTTTACCAGGACGATGACGATTGATAACGATCTTGTCGCCGACTTTCAGTTTGTCTTTGTCCGACTGTTTGACAATTTCTTTAATTTCAAACACCGTCTTACCGGCTTTTTCTAACGTGCCTTTTTCCGCCTCTGTCCATTGTGCAAGTACTGCGACATCAGATTGCGAGAGCTGCTCGGTTAAGGTTAGTGATGGGGCAGAACAGAAAGGGCAGGCTACCGAGGAGTTTGACTGTGAAATCACAATCAGACTGCAGAGGAGTCCCATAAAAAATCGGTTATTGATGTAGTGTTTGAGACGATTCATTGCCTGACCTCGTGGCGATTGAAATATGTTTCTTGAAATTGAATTTTTAATATGTTTCTAACAGTGATTCTATCATCATTTTTGATCGATAACGATGGCGTCGTCGATCATATAGATACGCTCTAGTTCATCATCGATGGATTCCGCTTTTATATGGAACGTGCCTACCACGTCAAAGGGGCGGTTCAGAATATAGTCGGTTGTCACACCGTCACGCATCACAACAGGAAATAAGTCATAAATTTTCGGGTTTTTCCCAAAACAACAGATCTGATTGTCACGGGCCAGCATGAAAAATTCATTTCCAGTTTGCTGAAAGGGAGGGTACATAAACCCTCGAATACGAATCCGTGCGCCATCCAGATTCTTTAACCATTGTGGCATTAATTCTGGTGCATTGGGAGTGACCGGTTCCATATTCAACACTTTCAACAAATCAATATCGTCATAGGAGACACGCAGAGCGTCTCCGGGTGATGTTTTTTGAAAAGTACGATTTTTGATGAGTAATTTGACTTCCCGCGGTTCGAGAGCAGCCAGCTCTTTTTTTTCCTGTTCTGTTAACGCACGATCTTTCGGATCCGGTTTGCGCGCGATAAGAGCCAGAGTTTTATCTTCCGAAGCTTTGGTTTCCGTTTTTGGGGCGATCTGTTTTGCGGTTGTCTTGGCCAGTGTTTTGTCTTCAGGGGTTTCCTTTGGATTGGCTACTTCTGTTGGAGATTTTGTTTCAGCATTTTGTGTTTGCTGACTGTCGACAGATGATTTTGAATCGACAATCTCAGTGGGGCTAGTATCCTGACTCTTTTGGTCAATCTGATCGCTGAACTGGCGATACTCTGTCGGCTCTGATGATGTACAGCCTGTTTCTAAAACAGAAAGACTACTCAGAATCAGAAAGGCCAAAAAAAATATTGTCAGCCGGGTGGGATAAAGGTGGGCCTGCACGTGATCAAACTCCTGATGATCGGGTGGTTGCACCAACTTCGTTACAAAGTTGATAATGGCTCAGACTGTCAATCAATCTGAGCCATTCGGTAAACAAGTTTTATAATAGTTCTTTCTCTCTGTTTCTCAAAGACACAATGATTAATAGGCGGTCCTTGCCTGTTCAAAATGTGTTCCCTTTAATTGATAAACGGGTCTCAGTTCACCTGCTTGTGTGGGGGCTTCGGCCTGAAATTCGCCAGCCACTGCTACCAGTCCAGCATAAAAATCAGCACGGTGATCGCCTTGCATTTCAACCAGGATCATATCTTTGGCATCAGGTTGTCCCCCAAAGCAGCACTGGCCATTGTCTTTCACGAGAATAAAGTTTTTCAGATTTTTAGTATCTCTGGTAGGGTACATGTAACCTTTGAGGAAGATCTTTTGTTTGTCCAGCTTCAGTACTTCCGGATCAACTCGCGTAACCCCGTCTTTCTGAATAAAATCTTTGGCGGAAATATCACTGGTAAAATTGAGTCGCTGAAAACCGTCTGGGACTTCATGCGCGTAAACATAAGACTGATAGGAAATTCCAGTGGCTAAGAAAAATGCGGAGAGCGCGACCCCTGCAATGGCCACTGTTTTACCTCCCAGTTCACCCGCAGCGCGTTTGATACTGAATAAGCTAATGAGAGAAACAATGATTCCGACGACGGCAATCCCCAGACCAATAATTCCAAACAATGCGATGAACGAGAGCAATCCTAATGCTAAACCAACAACGGCAGTAGGAGGCACAGGTTTGTACGAAAACTCGTTCTCGGTATCGACGGCGTCGTGCAAAAATTGATTGGATCCATCAAGAACTTGCGACATTTTGCAAGGCCTTTCAAAATTCAGCAAGAATGAAAATTAAGAAAAAACGAATATGATAGTTATAGAGTGTGACTACTCACTTACACTGAATGCGTTCAGAGATTCGAGGTGGTCCAACTCCTATTATTTAAATCATATCATGCTAAAAGGGGCAGATCACCCCTGAATTCCCATAGAAAACCACAGAAATCATGAGAGAGGAGTCAGAACCCCTATTAATTTCAAAGACCGGAATAATCACTCCATAGTTCTCTTCTCTAAGCAGCTTACATAATACTACTAATATAGTATATACGGAGAGAATTTCATTTCTGTTGATTATTTAACCAATCTTAAAGAATGCAAGGCATGTATCTGACAATCAGAATCATTCAAAAAATGAATCTGAAGAGATAGAAAGAGTATAAAACATTATTAAATAGACACTTATGAGCCTTGTCTTCAATACACTATCAGACAGATCCACTAGAAATTGCTGGAAGTGTTTTTTTGTATAATTATTCTTATGGTTTGGTCCATAAGCTTAGTCACTTAACGTACTGGCGACATCAGTTCGATATGCGGTCATAGCTGGGATAAATCCTACCAGTGAAGCTAGCACGACAAGGATCGGCAGCAGGATCAATTCGATTGAGCTGAATGCAAACGGGTTGATCAACAGTCCGCTACGTGCTTCGATGATGGGAGAGGCGATGAAGACGAGACCATGTCCAAGGATGATTCCTAAGATGCCTCCACCCAGACAGAGCAGCACGGATTCAGAAAGAATGATCGAAAAGACGGTAGTGCGCCCGGCACCCAGGGCGCGCATAATGGCGATTTCTCTTTTGCGATCCGACATCGAATTATAAATGCTGACGAAAATACTGACGCCGGAAACGACAATGATCAACGATGTCAAAATGATGAGCATCGTGCGCACATTGCCCACGATATTAGTCATCAGCCAGCTGATTTGCCGAATCGGATTGACGGCCATCGCTTGATTCGCCTCTTTGAGTTCAGACTGAAACTTGATTGTTGTAAATCCGCGTAATCGGTCCCCCTTCATTTGTACAAGAATCGCGGTGACTTCTTTCTGGGCATCGGGTACTTCATGTGCGTGGTTGTGTCCATGATCATGACCACTATGATCATGGGCTGCATTCTCTTTCATCAACCTTTTCAGTTTTTCTTCATCGAGCGTTTCTCCAAAAAAAGCGGCTTCCCGTTTGAGCGCTTCATCCAGAGGTTTTTCATGCCCGGAGACCTGATAAAAACCACGCAGGTTTACGAACACAGTACGATCATTGGGGGTTCCCGTTGGTGCCAGAATACCCACAATTTTAAATTTTTCATCATGGACGTGTCCACTTTCTGCGGAACCGTGAATCAGTTGGAATTCATCGCCCATCTTCCAGTTATTTTGTTTCGCAACCACAGAGCCAATCACGGCGTCCCAGGTTCCCGGTAGAAATTTTCCCTCTTTGTTAATGCGAAAATGGCGACCGGGAATGTATTCCAGCGCAAAGTAACGTGGAATGGTTCCCACGATGGGGAACGCACCTTTCTGTGTCACATCACCAATGGCAAAAGGAATGGCTTCCTCAATGCGTGGGTCTTTTTTCAATTCGGTGTAGTATCGATAAGGCAGATTTTCGATCGGTGCTCCGACGCGAAAGACGGTACTCAAGACCAATTGCAGTGGGCTGCCTTGCGCGCCAACAATCAAGTCATAGCCACTGGCAGTCTGATTAAACATACGGTCAATGACGTCATTGATGACCAGGACGGAGACCAAGAGTGTGACACCCAAAGCGACACTCAAAGCCGTTAACAGTGAGGAGACGCGACGTTGTTGGATACTTTTCCAGGCAATAGTGACAGTATTCATAGTGGGGAATTACTTCGTTCACTGAGGATAAAAAATATCATGAATAAAATGAGTGTTATATTTCTGCGTGAATTTTATTAAAATCAGATAACGTTTCCACGCGGTCAAACTGTTTGGCGACTTCTTGCGAGTGGGTTACCAGCAGCATCGAAATCTGGTTCTGTGCGCAAGCATCTCGTAATAATTGCAGAATCGTTTCCTGGTTGGAAATATCCACATTGGCGGTAGGTTCATCTGCGAGTAAGAGCTTGGGTTGATTGGCCAATGCGCGAGCGACTGCCACACGCTGTTGTTCTCCAACAGACATTTGTTGGGGGCGATGATGTAAGCGATGTTCCAAGCCAACCTGTGCCAAGAGTTCTTTCGCGCGATTCCGATTTGGTTTTTCGCGTGAGAAACTCATACCTAGTAAGACATTTTCCAAAGCAGAAAAAGCGGGTAACAGATTAAATGTCTGGAAAACAAAACCGATCCGTTCGGCTCGAAATCGATCGCGGACCACCTCCGCCATCGAAGCGATTTCGGTGCCGGCAATGGTTACTTTTCCACTATCGGCTGAAGTAATTCCCGAGATGACATTCAGGAGGGTCGATTTCCCTGAACCACTCTCGCCAATCAGCACGGCCTGTTCACTTTCTTTCAGTTCAAATCGTTCAATATTCAGAATGGGGAGAATGGAACCATTGGGTTCCCGGTAGCTCTTTTTGACGTTTTCCAGCAGCAAAGACATGCTGACCTCGTTTGTTCGATGGAAGAATGATACTACGGATGAAAATTCTTTCGCTGATTAGTGCTGTTGTTTTTGCAAATGTTATGCAATAAGCCAGTTGTTCGCTAGTGTTGTTTTCGCAAATCTTTGCAATTATTCCCGATCAGAGGGTCTTAAAAAAGTCCCTTAAACAATTGTCGTTAGATAACTTATGTCGCAACAATTTCGACTTATTTTTATCGGGATCGCGGTAGGCTTGTTTTGAGTGTTTTGCTATAGTTCCGCCTCTTTCGTGTTAAAACAATCTGCGAAATAATACATGAAACAACTGTGAATCAAGGATGATTACAAGATGCGAAGTCATCAACGGAACCGACTAATGACTCCCTTTCGAGTCGTAATGTTTATAGGGCTGGGAATTTTGGGGACTGCTGCCTGGAGATATGAGTGGATTCCATTTCATGTGGGCGGAGCACAAACCGGGGCCTTGATTGATGATTCTTCTCAAAATTCGTCCGAGACTGGTAAGCGACAAGAAACTTCCGATGATGAAGAGCCGGTTTTGGAGCAGGAAACCATCATTGCTCAGTCGGAACCTCCCGCAGAAGAATTAACGGAGGGAAGTGATAATCAACGTACATACCATAGGAGAGAAATCGAAGTACCTCGTATTTATAAGCGAACGATTACCGGTACGATTGTAGAGACGGCTCCTCAAGTCGATTCTCCTGTGAATGCTGCTATTGAACCCAATCATTTCAAAGCTTCTGCACAACCTTTGGCCAAAGAGGATCAGGTCTCGCCTCAACTGGCTTCAAAAGAGCTCAATGCTCCGAAGAAATTGAACCCGCCAGAAGGGATCAAACGTGCGAGTGCTCGTGTGATCAAAACGGCCAAGCATGCGAGTTTTGATGAAGAAATAGGGAAAAGCCAGACAGAAAATTCCACTCCTGATCTGATCGCCATTGATCAACTCATTCAGCAGGGAAAAATTATCGATGCTCATAAGCGGCTTTCTAAAATTTATTGGAAACAACCTCAATTATACCCGGTCATCAAATCACGAATTGAAGAGACCGCACGCATGATTTACTTTTCTCCTCAGCCACATTTTATGACACCTCATGAAATAGAGCCCGGAGATCAATTGCGAAAAGTGTCAAAACAATATCAGATTCCCTGGGAGTACCTGTCAAAGCTGAATCGGATTGACCCCAGAAAAATCAGACCTGGTCAGAAGCTCAAGGTCATCAAGGGCCCATTTTCCGTATTTGTGGATTTGAGTGATTTTACTTTGACCGTGCATGCACATGGTTACTTTGTAAAACGTTATGCCATTGGAACTGGCAAAGATCATTCCACACCGACGGGTAAATTTCTCGTAAAAGACAAGTTGGTGGATCCTACTTATTATGGTCCAGAGGGAGTGATCGCCAACGATGATCCGGCGAATCCCCTGGGCGAACGATGGATTGATATTGGCGATAGCTATGGCATTCATGGCACAATCAATCCTGCTTCGATTGGTAAAGCAGAGTCCAAAGGCTGTTTGAGGATGCACAACCAGGACGTTGCTGAGGTTTACGACATGCTGGGGATAGGCTCAGAAGTTGTGATTCGTCCCTGATTTCTTATTGTTATTTCGCAGGCATTCTTAAGCGGATCCTAAGAAATCTTTATGGGATAATTTTTTAGTCCCATGGCTTTCGAACGTAATAATAAACTCGAATTCGGGTGATTCTTTCTCTGCAGTCTGTTTGAATGTGGAATTCGAGCCTGTAGAATACGTGTGGCTGAACCAGAGAGAGCACAAGGATAAAGCATGTGCTTATCAATGGTTCTTCATCATAATGACACACATTCAGGGTAGAGAAGAGAATATTTATGTTTGATCGGGAAAAGCTGATCGAGTTATTTCGAGAGCGCGCTTTAAAGTTTGGAGACTTCACACTCGCTTCGGGTAAAAAAAGTAGTTATTACCTTGATGGAAAACAGGTTGTACTACATTCGCATGGGTTGCGTTTAGTGAGCACCGGATTATTAGAAATGTTGGCTGACGTCGAATTTGATGCCATTGGCGGCATGTCAATAGGTGCAGATCCAATTGTAGCCGGTGTGCTGGCGATAGCTGCGGAACAAGGAAAGTCGCTCAACGGGTTTATGGTTCGCAAAGAACCCAAAGGACATGGAACGAATAAATATGTGGAAGGGCCTGTCCAGCCAGGTGATAAAGTCGTGATTGTGGATGATGTCATTACCACGGCTGGTAGTGCGTTGTTATCTGTTGATCGTGCCGAAGAATTTGGCTGCGAAGTGGTGCAGGCTTTAGGGGTCGTCGATCGTTTACAAGGGGGGGCTGCGAACTTTGAAAAACGCAATATTCCCTTCAAAGCGTTATTGACGATTCAAGACTTTGGAATCGAACCACCGGCGGAAGATGAGTAAACTTTCAAGCTTTCATGAAAGAGACATTTCTAATGGCAAATTTCCTACGCTATGATGATTCAGCAGCTCGACGTTTGATTGATAATCAATTATACGAGGCACTCCAGCCAGATCTAATCGCAGCACGCGAAGAAATGCTGAAAGACGTGACCCTGCTGGGGACCGACCAGATACCGTCCGGCAAACAGCCTTTAGATGCTGGTTTCCAGAATTTGCCGCAGCAACTCCTAGATGAATATGAATCGCAAAAGAGTGAAAGTTTACTGGGAAAAATCCAGGCCAAGGCCCAGGAGTTGCGCGAACAGTCGGATCGATTTCTGGTTTTGGGAATTGGCGGTTCTTATATGGGGATGCGGGCATTGTTCGAAGCTTTGGCGCATCCCTGGCATAATGAATTAACGCGTGAGCAGAGGCAGGGTGTTCCCCGCCTTTATTTCGAAGGAAATAATGTCGACAACGATTCGGTGACGGCACTCAAGGATTTACTACAAAGCGGTTGCCAGGATCCACATGATCTGCTGCAACGTTGGAGTCTGACTGTCATCAGTAAATCAGGGGGCACATTAGAAACCGCGGTCGGATTTCGGCTCTTTCGTGAAGCGCTGGAAGCATACTACGGAGCCGATTCGGATGAAAGCCGTTCGCTCGTCGTTCCTATTACCGGTCTGGAAGGAAAGTTGAGAAACTTTTCTAATGAGAAAGGATATTCCAGTGTCTTTCCGATTCCCGATAATGTCGGAGGGCGTTTTTCCGTTTTCACCGCAGTCGGTTTATTCCCCGCTGCCGTGATGGGGATTGACATCAAACAACTTTTGCAGGGGGCAGCCGATATGACACAGAGATTTGTCACTCAGCCGATGGGTGACAATGCGGTGTTAGACTACACGGCGACCTGTCATCTCTTTGAAAAAGAGAAGCAGAACACGATTCGGATCCTTTCTACTTGGGGAAAACGACTTGAAGCATTAGGACTCTGGTATGATCAATTGCTGGCTGAAAGTCTGGGCAAACAGGAAAAAGGAGCGACTCCTTTGACGGTTGTGAACACCAGAGACTTACATAGTCGCGGGCAGCAGCACCAGGAGGGAGCTCTCGATAAATTGATTACAAACCTGATTGTCGAGCAACCCGATTCGACTCCCGTTTCAGTTCCTCTGGTTCCCGAAAGTCAAAACCAGGATCAGCTTAATAAACTGAAAGGGAAAACGGTTCCTGATATTCTTTCTGCAGCGATTGAAGGAACAAACCGCGCTTATGCCGACGTAAATCGTCCCACGGCAGATTTGATCCTACCCTGTCTGAATGAATATACGTTGGGGCAGACTTTGCAGATGTTAATGCTGGCAACCGTTTTAGAAGGTCGTTTAATTGACATCAATCCGTATGGCCAGCCCGGTGTGGAAGCCTACAAAAAGAACATGCAGGAAGTGTTGAATCGCTGAATGATGAGAACTCTTGCTTAGCTGGTTCCCGGGATTTCCTGATTTTTATCAATTGGCACGCCAATCATTTGACCACTGAAAACCATGTCTCCATCAACGAGACCTTGGAAGTTGAACTCGGCTCTCTTGCCAGCGCGGATGCGTGCCAACTGCGCCATGATGACCAGACGCTGGTTAGGAAAGACAGGGCGGCGAAAACGAACATCGTTCATTCCACCAAATCCCAGGAAGTCACCGCCGAGCAACTTGAATTTGCGAGCGTAAAAACCAGCCAACTGGGCTGAACATTCACAAAGCACTACCCCTGGCATCAAAGGAAAACCGGGCATGTGCCCACGCACCCAAAATTCATTCTCAGTAATATCTTTAAAACCGACAATGCCATGCTTTTCGTTATCGATATGGACGATACCGGAAAGTTGTTCCATCTCAAATCGCTGAGGATTGATTTCTCTGATGTCTTCGATTCCGAATAAAGGGTTCTCGAAATCGAAATCAATTCCATCATAAAGCAACTTGGGTGGCATGGTCTCTTTTCTCCAAAAGGGGCATTATCGAAAACAGCACTCGATTTTTAATTGGGGTCATCAAATGAATGAAATAGTTTTTCAAGGTAACTACTGTTTTTCCTAAGATTCACAAGGTAATGAAGTCAATACTCATCGCCCTTGAAGCCTGTGATCTTAGCAAACTCGGTAGCATTTGTTAATCGAGGATTTCAGCTAATTGGTTCAGATTAGTGATCAACCTGTCAGGCTTTAAATCAGGATTTCGAACTTCTTTTTTACTCGCTTGCATACTCAGTGAATCGCCTGCAAATAAAACGGTCTTCATTCCAAAGCGTCTGGCCATCGCCAGGTCTTCATGAATACGAGTCCCAACATGCAGAATTTGCTCTGGTGAAATACCCAATTGTTCGAAACGACTGATAAGTCTTTCATAAAGAGACATCGATGGTTTACGGACTTCTTCACGATAAGACAAACAGAAACACTCCTGAGTGAAGAGTTCCGAGAGTGGCGGCAGTGTACCTTGAGAGCTTAATCCCCGCAATACTTGGACTAAAGTGAAAGGCTGTGCATCTGCGAAAAGGGCGACTTTTTTACCTCGTTCTCCTAATTTGTTAAGAATAACCAGGGCTTCAGGCATTGCCTCGACACCTTGCAGACAGGAATGAAAGAAATAAGCTACTTTTGCACTGAAGTCATCCAGCCCACCATAAAAGGATTCGTCAATGTGATATTCATTCTTCTGCAGTCGAATGATAAGTTGTTTCCAGATTTCGACAGAGTTGATTTCCGGTTTTTCTCCCTTAGCAATTTTGCGAGACATTCTCTGGTCTTCAAGGATGTTGCGATATTGTGACAGCATATATTCCCAGGGAGCACCTGGTTTGCGTGACATGCTATTCCACATATTGAACTCTTTGATTGTCTTATCGAGAGCTATTTGCATCCGCAATTGTTGTTCATGATCGAACAGTAAACAACCATCAGAAATATGGAGTAATGTTCCATAGACGCTGAATGTGACTGCAGCGACGTCCCTCATAGGCTTCAAAAAAGGCGTTGCCTTCGGGACCACTAGCGCTGGAGGGATCGGCCAGATAAGATCATCACGGTGAGCCAGCCATTCAGCATATTCTTGGAGAGATTGAGCCATAACAATTCTATCAGTTCAGGATCGAGAAATTTCGATCATTGAATTTTAACGAATAGAGGACAAGAAGAGGAGTCTATGAAAAGAAGCGTCAAGCGCAGGTTCTAAGAAATGTCTATATCGTCATGATGCTAAATCTTTCATAAGTGGTAGATAGCGAAAGAGTTCCTGGAGAACCTTGGATTATTGTGTTCTGATCTTAGACCAGCCAGCCATGATAGAGCAAGCAAAAAAGTGAGATTTCAACGACTTTCAAATTTGGAGAAATAGGTATCAATTTTCGAAAAGCGACCAACAGAAATCGGCATAATTGACGTAATAGATCTGAAAGTTCAATTGCATGGAACCCGATGCTGGTCGCTGTTGTCATAACGATTATCCGACCGTTTCTCTCCGACTCACGAGAAAAGCGGCGGGAAGCGGTATGAAAAATTCAAGTCCCCCAAGAAATTTGGTTCATATCTTAAGTATTTTCCAGAAGTGGATTAAGTCCCTGAATTGTAGGGGATTACGGCATAATATTCCTCACAGTTGTTTCTTCCCTATCAGCTATTCCCAGTGTCTCTCTCACTACTGCACTCTCTCTTGTCAAAGAACTTAAAGTCCTCACCGTCGATTCGTCGATGCAATTAGGGCAGACGGTTGAAACCGGAAAGACGTAAAAACCACGTCGAACCAGTCAACATCAGTTTGAATGGTTCAGTCCCTTCGATCGTTTGTAAGGGGGGAGAGGACAAGATGGATCTAGTCTGACGAACTGATCTGAATGGTATTGCGATTGTCATTCAGTCCGACCCCAAAAGTATTACGTACCAGATCCCAAATTTCCTTAAAATTAAAGATTGGCAATTTGAAACAGTTTTTAGAGATGCTGTCTCTGAAAGCAAACCCCGACCCAAGACTACTCAGGTTACAACTTTAAAGTGACTGGCCAGGATAGCCGTTGACAGTAGTAGGGGTTAAAGCAGAAGAAGTGTAACCCTTCTTCGATTGAAATTTGCCAAACATGTGATTGGAGAGCCCGCAATGAAAACGATCTTCACTACTGGCCAAGTAGCAAAGATCTGTAAGGTTGCACCCCGCACGGTTAGTAAGTGGTTCGACTCTGGACGCTTGAGAGGATACCGGATCCCCGGTTCTCAGGATCGTCGAATCCCACGTGAGCACCTTATTCGATTTCTTAAAGAACACGGCATGCCGTTAGGCGAATTGGAAGATGAAGCAATGGGCAAATTGTTGCTCGTTGGGGCAGACACTCAGGTTCGTGCAAGTCTCGATGACCTGATGGCTACCGAAGATTTCAAAATTGAATATGCCGTAAGTGGTTTTGAAGCTGGTATCCAGGCTGAATCTTTGCATCCCGATTGCGTGATTGTTGATTTTGCAATGGGCCGCAATGAAGCTCTGATGATCGCTCAAAACCTGCGACGAAACAAAGACTACACTGATTCTGTATTGATTGCCCTTCTGAGCGATGAGGATAATGCCAGTGGGTTTGACAGAACTCTGTTTAACGAAACTTTCCGGAAGCCATTTGATGCTGCATTACTAGCTGAACGGATTCGGACCTTGGTTGGACGAAAAAAGCAGATCGCCTAATGAGGGGCAAGAATGCCCTGTGGTGAGATTGCCAGGGACGTGTAGTTCTCGATATTATGGACGGTGTCGAGAGAACGGCCCGCTGGTCAACCAAAACAATCGCAAAGGGATTTGCTGGTTTGCGTGAACGAATAGACCCGGCCAAGAGGTAAGACTCTTGGCCGGGTTTTTTACGTGCCTGGTGTTTCGTTACAAACCGATATGAATCTATTAAATCAACATCACGAATCCGAGAAGAAAAAGCGGTTACCTAATTCCGTCTGGTATCTGCTGCTTGCTCTTATTGCTTTTTTATTTGTGTCCTCTCAGCTCGATTGTGCACAGGATCTTTACTTTACCGGGGCGGGTCCCGGGATGACTGTAGATGAACCGTTTAATGTTGGACAAGGAGTGTTCCTCGTTCGTGCGATTGAGGTCTATGGCCTGGGAATCTTCTCGCCCGACAGCTTGCGGGAGATTTTTGAACATCCCAATTATTTGCCTGATCACCCTCCATTGGGACGTTTACTGATTGGAGTTTCGCACGAATTGGTTTCCTGGTTAGCAGGGAGTGATGATCGTCCTTTTGTAGTAACCTATGGTCGATATGCTTCAGCCTTCAGTTTAGCCTGTCTCGTGTTTGTGGTGGGATGGTTTACCTTTCTCCAATGGGGGCACAAAAGCGGTTTGATTACTGCTGCCACGTTGATCTGCTTACCTCGATTATTTGGGCATGCACATCTGGCAGCGTTGGAAATGGTAACAGCACTGTTTTATGTATTAGCGGTATTATCTGTTGTACATTTTTGGAATTTAGAACAGCCTCCCGGGTACAAACGGTCTTGCCTCACAGGGCTGTTATTGGGACTCGCACTGCTAACCAAGATTCAGGCAGTTTTGATTCCGATTCCTGTGATCATCTGGGCGCTCTGGAAATGGCGACAAAAAGCGATTGTGCCATTACTCTGTTGGGGGAGTATAGGGGTATTGATTTTCTTTGCAGGCTGGCCTTGGCTCTGGTTTGATCCCGTGGATCGGATCAGTGAATATCTTGGCAGAACCACAGAGCGTGCGGCTCTCTACGTAGAATATTTCGGTATCAAATATACTGATCGTAATCTGCCCTGGCATTATCCCTGGGTCATGTTTCTGACGACGATTCCAGTAGGGCTTGCTCTCTTCGGCTTATTAGGTTTCTGGAACACAATTCGTTCATTTCGTGAATCTCCAAAACAAAAACCTGGTGGAGAAATTTTGTTGCTGCTTTCGATATTGTGGCCCTTGATCTTATTTTCTTTGCCAGGGATTACCGTCTACGATGGTGTGCGATTGTTTTTAATGGTCTTTCCGCTGACGGCAGTATTTATTGGTCGCGGCGTAGCGATAGTCATTGATTGGGTAAACCAACAGCTTCCACCCAAGTTTGCAATAACTGCTGTTGCCTTGCTCCTGCTCTCGCAATCCTATGCCACCTTCGTATTGGCTCCCTGCTGGCTTAGTTATTATAGTTTGCTGACTGGTGGCCTGAATGGGGCAAACGTTCTTGGTATGGAAGTCACCTACTGGGGCGATTCAATTACCGCCGACATGTTACAACAAGTTGTGAACGATGTACCTGAGAATTCAGTCATTCAAGTCGCACCAGTTTTGCATCCCGCTTATTTACAAACCTTGCAGGAAACACCCGAGCTAAAACGGAAGGGGATTCAATTGGTACCCTTCGAATCAGAGAAACCAGTTTCCGAATACGTGTTATATTTTCAACGGAATCCTTATTTGCCAGAGATCCTTCAAGCAGGGCAACAGGAATCGCAGAACATCATTACCGAAGTTTCCAGGTCGAATATCCCTTTAGCTCGTCTGATTCGTTTGAATAGTTCGCGATGATGTTGTTACTTCTTGACAGGCAGTGCTGGATGAAACCCAGGGATTTTACAGGGAATCCGATATAAGCCGCTACCCGCAGTGATATAAAGCGTTGACGCATCTTTACCAATCCCGAACGTGCAGTTGGTAGGCAGTGTGGGAGTTGGGATATATGCCAGTTCTTTTCCTTCGGGTGAAAAGACGACAATGCCGAATCGGCTTTCTGCACGGAACGCCGCGTAGATATTCCCGTTTTGATCAACGGTCATTCCATCAATTCCAGTCTCTTTAGCACCGAAGTCCGCAAGTATTTTCTTCTTACCCAAGGAGCCATCTTTATGAATCGGAAATGCGTTGAGGGTCATCCGTTTCTTGGGTTTTTTGGGGGGATTTTTTTCCAGACCAGTGGCCCCATTATTGGTTTCAGCAACATAGAGTGTTTTACCATCAGGTGAAACAACCACTCCATTAGGCTTACTGATATCAGTTGTGACCCGTTCTACGGTTTTCGATTTTGGGTCGTAGCGAAAAACACTCATGTGATCCAGTTCCAGTGGTTCAGTGCCGACATAACGTGGATCCGTAAAATAGACCCATCCTTTTGGATGCACAACCAGATCATTGGGAGCATTGAATTTTTTTCCTTGATAACGATCAACCAGGCATTTCACTTTCCCTTTTTTTGAGATTTGTGCCAAACACTGTTTTCCATTATTCGCACCGCAGGCAGCCAGCATTTTACCTTTTTGATTGATCATCAATCCGTTGCTTTGCCCACTGTCTGAACTGAAAACTGTGGTTTTTCCGGTTGCAGGATCAAAGGCCATAATTTTTCCCAGACCGCCGGAGAAATTAATATCGCTGAAGTAGATGATGCCATCAACGTCAACACAGGCCCCTTCTGTGAATCCTTTATCGTTCCACAGTTCCTCCACTTTGGACTGCGGTGAAACAATCGATGAATCACCAGAGGGGCTAGGAATTGCCGCATAAACCATTGAGCAAGCCATTGCTGAAAATGCCACTCCATAGATGAAGATGTTTTGCCAGTTGATCATGGTTTGTACCTCTTTGCTGTTGCCTGTTGAAAACAAGTTATGTTTGGTTTGTTAGTTACGCCATCATATCTGTTTCTGCTTCATTCATTCGATGCTACTTTTATTCTTCCCCACTATCATTGGCAGAATTGTTATTACGGACAAGCCACAGTGAGGGCACGGCCAAGGCTGCTCCTGCAATGGGACCGACAATATAAATCCAGAGAGACGTCAAATTCTGGCTGACCAGTGCGGGGGCTAAAGAGCGCGCCGGGTTCATGGAAGCACCGGAGATTGGTCCGGCGAACATTGCTTCCAGCGCGATCACAGCTCCGATGGCAACTCCTGCCAAAATTCCGGTTTCTTTCGCACCTGTACTTACACAAAGCACAACGAACATCAGTATCCAGGTCAAAATTCCTTCCAGAACAAGCGACTGCATTTCGCTGCCAGCAGGAAGTGTCATTCCGTAATTCTTCAAATCGGGAAAGAGGAATTTCAAAATCAGACATGCCACCATAGCACCAATGATCTGGCAGACAATATAAGGAATCACCTGTTTTGCTGGAAAGCGGCCTGAGACCCAGAATGCGATGGTAACTGCTGGATTGATATGGGCACCAGAAATTTCGCCAATGGCATAAATGACTGCAGTGACAACGAGTCCAAACACAAGAGCAATTCCAACATGTGTCACGGCTCCCTGTGAAGCCTGATTGGTAACGATGGCACCCGCCCCTGAAAATAGCAGGATGAATGTGCCAAAAATCTCAGCATAGTATTTTTGCATCAGTTGTCGATTCCAGGTTGTAGATTCAATGACTAATCATTTTCAGGGCGGGCAGGGTTAAGCCAATGGCCGGATGGATCTGTGCCGGCAACAATCACTCCTTTGGCATTCCAGTCCATTCCCGCTCTCACATCCGCGGCACAATAACGGAGTGTTAAACCACAACGTCTACGGTCTGATTCATTCGCTTCTGAGCCGTGTAGTAGTAAATCGGAATGAATAGAAATTTCTCCGGCTTTCAATGAGTCGTCAACCGGTGATCCATATTGCTCCGGGTTTTCAATCGTCTGGTTCAATACATTATCTTCGTGCGAGCCACTCGGACGATACGTCATGTGACCATGGTGATGACTCCCGGCAATAAACCGCATGTTGGCGTTTTCGGGATCAGCATCATCAATGGCTAACCACACAGTGACTGCTTTGGAAGGAGATAAAGGCCAATAGCTGGCATCCTGATGCCAGGAGACCGATTTCCCATCATGAGGCATTTTGCAGAAAAAATGAGAACCCCAGGCAATCAAATTGTCTCCCAGTAAATCTTTGACATAGGCAACGATTTTAGGATGTGTCAGCAGATCATAAACCTTGCCATACTTCATATGAGCGGTACTGATGGAATAGCTATCCCCGCCTTCAGCCATGACTTTTTCTAACAACGCGTCAAAATACTGTCGGTTCACAGCGACTTCCTGTTCATTGAAGATGCGGAGGCTGCGGAGATACCCGTCCTGATTGAATTGCTCGATCTGAGCGCTGGTTAAAACTTGGGGGTCCGTTGTTGTAGAAGGATAGAATTTCAAGTCACGTTCGATTTGAGAGAGTTCTTCTTCCTCGGGGACTGCCTGGAATTCTTTGGATTCTGTCATGATATGCCTTTTCAATAATATCAGAGTCAATCAGTCGTGGGCGAAACAGTTTTTGGCGCGTCGTTCCCAGGAAAGAAATATATTCCTATTGTAAATAGGGCTCAGTTCAGGAACAACTTAGAAGCAAGAATTGCCGGAAGTCGGAACCATTTTCATTAGAAGATAATAAACCGATGAAATCTACTAAGATGTACTTCGCGTTTTCGTTGGCTTGCTTTTTGGGGCAGGGGCAGTGGTTTTGCGGCTGGCAGCATTCGTGGCCAGGCCTTCTGCAGAGATGAGATGGACCAAATCTTGTGAATTCTGATCCATTTCCATAACAAGAGCATCGACACGACCTGCAAGGTACATATACATAATCAATGAAGGAATGGCAATTCCCAAACCGAAGGCCGTTGTTAACAAAGCCATCGCAATACCAATCGCGAGCTCCTCTGCCTTGCCCATGGCACTGCTATTGGCAATTTCGTTGAAGGCTTGAATCATTCCGATTACGGTGCCCAGCAGTCCCATCAAGGGTGCCACTGTCGCCACTCCATTAATGACTCGCAGATGCTTACGTAATTGGGAAAGTTGACGTTCACCGCCATCGATGATTGCCTGTTCCACTTCGACACTCGGTTTCCCCCATTTACGGACGCCATGCGCAAAGACCGAAGCAATAGGGCTCGGATTTTCCTCACATAATTTTAAAGCTGAGCGCGCATTCAGTTTTCCATCTTTGAGTAGTTTCAAGAAACGACTGACAAAGTGACGCGGGATCACGCGTGCGGTTCTGAGAATAACCAGTCGCTCAATAATGAACCACATAGAGATGATAGAGGCAATGACAAACGGGAGTAGAAAATACCCCATTTCATCGATGATTGCTTCCGGCGTGGAAGGAATACCTGAATTCCGTTTGACTGGCAGTACTCCATCCGGTAGCGGACCTTCGGCTTCCACAAATCCTCCATCGACGGGTTCTACCACTTTGGGTAATCGTTCTTGTGCTTCCGTGGAGCTGGATATCAGAAGTAGAGCGGTAACGCTAATCACGACGAACGGTAGCAGTAGTCGGGAGAACCACATGAATGTGAAGTTTGTAGATTTTCCTCGATGGGGATGATCAGCGGAGGGATTTTGTTGATTGCTGATAAAATTGACCATGAGAAATAATTGTCACGCTAAAATGAAGGGGACTGGCTAAGTGCCTCTGTTATCTGATCCAGATTTGGGTTACTCGTAGCAGCATTTGCCCCGTTAGTACTTTATCGTAAGTCAACATACGATTGTAAGAAGCGGTCTAGTTTACGCCAGATTGGCTTTCCCGTCGAGCCTGGAATCAAATTTCCTGATCAAACGTTTGTAAGACAAAATCTTACTTTGGGTTATTTATTGCGACTTATCTTGGCTTGAACTGTTTTCATCCGCTCTTTGGCACGAGGAACCAGTTCATGTTCAGGGAAACGTTTCAGAAAATCCTGATACGTTTTTAAAGCTTGAGTCCATTCGTTCAGCGCTTCATGGCAGGTACCGGCTTGAAAGAGTGCAGGGGCTTGCCATTCGGGAAATTTGTACTGAATATCAACCTGCAAATACGCCAGAAGTGCTGCTTTGAATTTTTCTTGAATCATCAAAGTTTCTGCCAGAAGAAATTGGCACTTGGCTGCGGTTTCGGTGCGTCTGCTATTTTCAGATTCTGTGATTTGTTGAAATACTTTGCGTGCCTCTTCAAATTTTGCCTGATTTTTCAAGCTGCGTCCCAGAACTTCTTCTGCTTGATAGAGGAAGGGGTTTTTCGCATCCCAGCTACGAAAACGCTCCACTGTTTTTTGCACATCATCATATTTTTTCTGTCGAAAGTATGTTTCTGCTAAAAGTACCCACGCGCGCGGATACCAGGGTTCCTGACCCAGTTTCGCACTTTTATCGTCATTGACGATTTTCAGTAGTTCTTCCTGTGCTGTTTTGGTCTGATTTAGATACAAGGCCGCTTCTGCCTGATGGAATTGAGCAAAGGATGCGTATTCATTTTTGGGAAATCGTTTGAGCAATTCTCTGGCAAATTTTTCGACGAGGTCCCATTTTTTCAACTCCAGATAAATTTCAATCAGCCGATAAAGGGAGACTTGTTGTACTTTTTCATCAGACTTTGCAGAGGCTTGTAATTCATCGAATGCTTTTGCGGCTACCTGTAATTTACCGGCGATCAATTCACTTTCTGCCAGACTCAAACGTGCGTTATCAGCTAGATCGCTATTGGGGGTCTCTTGCACCAGGCGCTGAAAGATCGTATCTGACATTTCAAATCGCTCTGCCTCGTAGTTGATCAAAGCCCACTCATCAAGAATTTTGTCGAGATTCTCAGGTTTGGGGAATTTCTGCAAGAGGGTTTCGTAGGCTTCGTTAACGGCATCGATTTTATTGAGTTTGAATAACGTTCGTGCTGCCTGTAAACCCGAGAGCATTGCATAACGCGAAGGGGCAAATTTGGTCAACGCGTTCTGGAAAACAGTGGCGGCTGCCTCCAGTTGTTTATTGTCTTCCAGACTGCGCCCCTGCATGAAAGTTGCTTCAGCAGCCAAGGGGCTTTCTGGAAACTCTTGGACAAATTGTTCAAAATGTTTTGCCGCAGATGCATACTCTTCGAGTTGAAATTCTGACCAGGCCAATCCCGAGAGTGCAGCCGGATATTCTGGAGTATCCAATCCGGGTTTTACGATTTCAGCGAAGAATTTTTTTGCGCGTTTCCACTGCTTTTGCTCGTAGTTTCTTTCTGCTAACTGACTATAGGTCCGAAGCAACAACTCAGTATCTGGTTTGCGTGCTTTCAATTGATCGAGATATTTATCAACTTCCTGGGGTTTATTATTTTTATTAGTGATAATAATCAGATTGGCAAGGATCTGATTAACTCTAGGACCATTTGGGAATTGCTTGAGATATTCGGTAGAAAGAGTTTCTGCCTCGGCATACTTCTTTAGAGAACTGAAGCTACTGCTTTGCAGAACCAGTGCGTCGGCGTATTCGCTTGATTGTTTGTTGACTTTAGGGTCGTTTAAATACGGCTCCAGCACTTCTACTGACTTGTCAAATTGATTCAATTTTTGGAACGTGCGTGCCAGATACAACCGTGCCAGTAGTTTTGTGTTCTCAAGCTTGGTTTGTGCAAGTACATTTTGAAAATGAGCCAAAGCGATTTTCAGATCTTCGGTGCTACCCAATGCATCTCGAATACGGCCTTTCAGCAGTTCCTGATGCAGCCGCAGACCACTCTGTGGGTACTCCTTTTCAAACTGCATTGCCAGTTGTGCCGCTTCCGTTAATTGATCGTTCAGCAGTGCAGATTCGATGGCAAAATGTAAACTGTCATCGGCGAGATCACTGGTTGGCCATTGTTTTATGAAATCAAGAAATAAAGGCTTTGCCTTGGCTGGTTCTCCAGAGCGTAACAGAGTATCCGCCAGTTGATAGGTCGCTAACTCTTTTTGCTCTGGACTGGGTTTTGATTTGAGTGTTTGTTCTAAGACCGCGATTGCTTCAGGAAATTTCTGCACTCCTTTCAGACTGACTCCCTTCCAATACAAGGCATTCGCAGTTTGTTTCGGATCTTTGGCAACGAGATCAAACTGCTCGATTGCTTTGGCATACTCATTTAGATCGTAAAATGCATAACCTGCATTAAGTCGCGCGGTTGTACCAAGGGGGCTCTCAGGGAACTTCTCAGGTATTTCCAGAAACGCATTTGCAGCCGCTTTAAACTGTTTACGATCAAATAAAGAGGTGGCTAGCGACATTTGAGCATCACTGGCGCGGGAGTGATTTTTTTTGTCGGCGATTTCTTTAAATCGTTTTTCGGCTTCTGCCGGTTGTTTATTTTGCAAGTAAGCTGATGCGAGACCAAATTCAGCATCTTCGCGCATGGCTCCTTTAGGGTGGCGTTCTAATGATCTCTGAAAACTTTTTACAGCCATTTCGGATTTGCCACGCCTAAGCATGACATCACCAAAATAAGGGTAGGCCCACTCTTCCAGTGCGTGCTTAGGATGGAGTTTGAGAAATTCTGTGAATTCTTTGTCCGCTGCTTCCAGGTCATCCAGCAAGTAACTGCATTCACCGATGCGATAAAGTGCATCGGGTCTATTCTGGTTTTGGGGGTACTCTTTTACAAAGTTTCTGAGGACGTCTCTCGCTTCCCGATACTTTTGTTGATTAACGAGAGTCAGGCCGAGATAAAACTTAGCCAAAGGAACGCTGGCGTGCTTAGGATAATTCTTCAAATATTTTTGAAATGTTTCTGTCGCCAGTTCCCAGCGGTTTTGTTTGTACAGGCCGATCGCCAGCTGAAATTCATCGGACGCTTTATCAGCAAGAACAAACTGAACAGGCAAAAATGTGAATGCCAGGAAAATCAGACAAATTTTGCCGATACGTAAGTCATATGAGAAGAGGGGCCGGATACGGTTATTCATCATCATGGAATCGCGAAATCAATTTAAAGTGGTAAAGTGTGAAACATTCATATTATCGTGGCACTTCTGGCTGAGGCAAGCGGCGTTGTCGAAATCTCCTTCTGGAGCAGCGAAAACCCACGATACACGTACTTTGTGCACTGGTATTTCTGCTGATAAATCACCAAATACGTAGCTCTTGATTCAACTTCGTCGTCGAGAGAGGTTAGATCTATGGGGTTCAGCTGCCACGAAAGTGTCGATCTGCGAAATCGAGGTATTGCTTCCAGTCATAATCGATTACATCATGTTTGCCGGTACGAATATGATATCCCATCTGCTGCTGTACGGGTTGATTGACTTCCGGCATCTGTTTTGCGCCGAATCCGGAAGTTCCCAATAATTTATAGACTGGCTCTGCATTCAGTACAGATAAGAACTCACCACGTGGATCTGCCCAGCGGTCCTCAACTGCGCTGGCTACATATACAGGACGGGGTGCAATTAAAGAGACCAGCATGTGTTGATCAACGGGAAGTTGCTCTTCTTTGTCAATGTACTTATTGAAATTATCACAAAACCAATGCGGGAATGCATTGTTGATTACATTCAGTGTTTCGCCAAAACGACGGCGGCTGAGGGCGGCGCCTCCGCAACCAGAATTATTGGAAATGACCAGTGCAAAGCGTTGATCTTGTGCTCCGGCCCAAAGCGATGTTTTGCCAAGTCGTGAATGACCGATGAGGGCGACATGCTTTTGATCGATTTGATCGTCTGTTTCGAGATAATCCATTGCACGACTCAAGCCCCAGGCCCAGGCGGCAATAGTGCCCCATTCGTCGGCCGCAGGCTTCTTTTGTCCTGCCTTATTAAACAGAGGATGAATGCCGTTTTGAAAGCCATCGTCATAATCAGGATCAATGTCACCACAATAAATGGCAACTAACCCATAGCCACGGTCAAGGATTTCATCAATAGCCCAGCGCGAGGCCGAGGTGCCTCTTGATTTTTCAGTCGCTCGATGATTGACGATAGCTTTCGCTTTATTGGCCCGCATCCATTTGGTTGAGAGTGTGATTTCAGGATCATTGGCAATGGTGTGATTACCATAGAAATTGAGTCCCATGAAGACCGGCACCGGTTTCGTAGCTTTGGCCGGCAAGTAAATCAGCAGGTCCATACGGGGCTCTTCTTTTTTTCCGGAAAAAAAGACGGAAACCTCTTTTCGGATTGCTTTGCCATGCAGTGCATCATTTTTTTGTGATATCACTTCGAACAGAATATTTTCTGGTGGTGCCGGACTTTTTCCATAGACTTCACTTTCAAACAGATGCAGAATTTCCGGGCGTCTGACTTTCCACCAAAGTTCAGCAGAGTCGACCTTCCTGCCATCAGAAGTTTTCAAAACAGCGGGTAATTTATATTGCGGAACCTTTGCTTCATCATAATTGGGTTTAGGACGCTGTGCCTGCGCCGTTTGCATAGAGACTACGAATATGCTTAAGAGGGTCAAGGTGGCAAAGAGCAGTTGTTTCATATGATTAGTGGCCTTTATTCTGGTGGGATTTTCAGCAATCTGAAGTCTGACGATGTCGTTCGGAGCCTGTCAGGCTATCATAATGAGGATAAAATTTTCAAATCTCTCTTATCATCGTGTTCGTTTCTGTGACGATTAGCAATATGAAATTATCTCTGTATGTGAAAAAATGGCTAACTCTTTATTTATTTGCACAGGGAATTGGCGGCATTTTATGGTGGTGTCTACTGTTTAGTGTGCCAGCGAGTCGCTCATTTTTTCTATCGGATATGCTTCCGGATCGTGTGTTGATTTCGTTCTGGCTGCCCGATTTATTTATTTTTATTCTCTGTTCATTGATGGTTGCTTATGGATGGAGGAAAAACCGGGGCTGGGTTCAGCCTGTTCTTTATTTTTTAACCGGAGGCATTGCTTATGCCAGTCTCTACTGTCTCGCGTTGAGTCTCTCAACGAGAGGGGGATGGTTGGGGACTCTGATTATGTTGTTTTGTATGTTCGTCATGTTCTATGTCTGTAGCGTTGTTCGAAGTAGTGAAACGCATCCCGGGGATTGAGATCCCTCATTGTTGATGGTTGTGAGCCGACGCCATTGTGAGGAAGCACATATCAATGAAGACCTATTTTGTCCCGGCGGCTGAGGACTCCCCACTTTGGTGGATCTTGCTCAAAATCTTTCTCCAGACAACGATTTTCTGGGGATTGTTTTTGTTTGTGATCCCCGGTGGTCTTGTGTGGTTGGAACAGTTGTGGGGTGAGATTCATTTCCATTTTTCAGGACAGCGAATTTTGGGTATCGTCTTGTTTGTACTAGGAGGGAGCCTGGGTTTGATGAGTGGAGCTATTATGGGTATTTACGGTCGAGGAACACCACTTCCCCTCGATTCAGCACGCCAACTGGTCATTGTGGGTCCTTATCGTTATGTACGGAATCCCATGGCCATCGCTGGTTTAACACAAGGTATTGCTGTCGCTTTCTATGTTGGCTCATGGCTTACATTGATCTACGTCATCATCGGTTTTTTTCTTTGGAACTACTATGTGCGACCTATTGAAGAGCATGATCTTTTACTGCGATTTAAAGAGGAGTATTCCGATTATCGACGGGCGATTCGATGTTGGATTCCCCGCATTCGAGGCTATGATCCGCCTGTAAAGAAAGCTCATAATAGAGATTGAACCGACAATTATGATCCTGAATCTCGTAATCTGTGTATATAATTGTTAACATAGCCCTGACGAAGTGGATTGTTTTTATTTAATGACCCGATGTGGCACCCGGATATATCGCAATGAAAAATCTGTCCCAGGCAGAAGAAATTGATGAAATTCGCACACTGGTGCGAAATAGTGGCCTGCGAAGCACTGCGGCCCGAATTACAGTCATTCAGTTTCTACGTCAGGCCTCATCACCTCTTACGCACGCAGAGATTGCCGAAGATCTGACGCCGATGGGATTCGACAAGGCGACCGTCTATCGTAATCTCATCGATCTTGCTGAAGCGGGGCTCGTCAAACGAACAGAACTTGGAGATCATGCGTGGCGATTTGAATTACGCGATCCCAATGAACCGGAGGATGCTGAGCACCCTCATTTTGTCTGTACCGAATGTGGCAGTGTTTCCTGTCTCCATGATGTCGAATTCAAGACACCCAGTAATAAGCATTGGTCTCAGGTAGGAAAAGTGACAGAAATTCTCCTGAAGGGAATTTGCAGTGAATGCGACGAAGCTTGAGCGGGAATAAAACTCGTCTAGTGACTGTGATTGTGTGAGTGCTCGGCTTCGTGATTTGAAGAATCCGCTCCATGACTGCCATGGTGATGGACATGGTCAGGTTCAATGAAACCAATTCCATATGCGAGTGCGATACCCAGCAGTAGCACAAAGGAGAGTCGAAACCGGTTATGCGAATGAAATTCCATTTCCGGCAGTAAGTCTCCCAGAGAAATACAGATAAATACGCCCGCCGAAAAGGCAAGCGCGCATCCGATGATGATATGTTGATTTTCCGAAAATTGTTGAACTCCCAGGAAAAACAACAAAGCTCCTAATGGGCACATTAAAGCAAAACCAATATTCACGGCATTGCGCCAACCTGCAGACCAGCCTCCTGCAGCCATCAAAGAAGTGATCGAAACAGCATCGAGAGGTTTATGTAATGTGATTGCCAGAAACGTTCCCAGTCCGAACAAAGACAGAAAGACTTCATGATGTTGCTCGGCAATGATACTCGCACCCAAAGCCAGCCCGTCAATCAGAGTGTGCAGTGCTAAGCCTAAGGCAATACCGACCCAACTCAATTTATGGGAATGCGTATGTGAGTGCACGTGAGCATGAGCGTGGTGATGGTCGCAGTCATGATCGTGCGTGTGTTCTTCGTCCTCGTCAAGCTCTACGGTGCCGTGTTGGTGAAAATGGAAGGTACGGATCAGGAAAAACAGTGTCAGGATACCGGCCATCATCCACCAGACAGCGCGATCAACGGAGCCCATTTCAGCTACGGCGTGAGGCAGCAGATGGAATACGCCAATTCCCAGCATGAGCCCACCGACGAAACTGATCAGCGTTTCCATGCGCGTGTGAGTCAAGCGAATGAGTGATGGTAACCACCCACCCAGCAGGGAAGAGAATACGATGACACTACAATAAACACCCAATAGAGTATAAGCCCACATGATGCTGATTGGTGCTTTTGTATCCGCATTTGCAACTGTTGATGATTCCGATGTGTTTTCAGATTCAGTATGTGGATGAGTATGTTCAGCCGCCAATGTAGGTTGCGAAACAAAAAATCCGGGTGCGATCAAAAACAGAACGAGAGGAATCGTCATTAAGAGTAACGTAAGTTTAACGTCATTTTTGAAGTGAGAGAGCGGTTTCATTGAGTTAAAAAGCCACCAGAGATCCAGATAGAGTGAGTTTCCCAGATTTCCAGGCCAAGCGTCACTCGCATATTGTAATAGCAAATTAGTTGCGAATGACTTTAGCTTTTGTGAAGGATCATAGCAAGAGCCTTCTCTGACTGTATTTGAGGAGATTCTGAACTTTTGCTCGGTAATGAATCCGGATCATTGAATTTCAACCTTAAGGTTTTGAATACCAGATCCCAGTGATTTCCAAGTGAAATCACTCATTTACCGAGGGTAAGTTCAAATCGGAACACCTTTTAAATGTTAAACTGTAACGGTTAGGTTTTCTTTCAGGCGTGTGCGCGTTGAAGGGGTAAATGTTAAGGTCCTTCATCGTTTCTTAATATTCGCTTAAAAAAAGAACAGCCGATAAGACCCTCATAATCGGACTATTCGTACATAGCCGCATAACACGTAAATTTAGTACAGAATCGCTTGTCATGACTTCCAGGCGATCAACCATCAGGGATGAGTATGCGCACGTTCATTAAATTTGCAGGGTTTCTACTTCTCTTAGGAACGATCTTCCGTTCTCAGAGTAGCTTTGCTGAAGACACTAAAATCAGTTCTGATAAATTGGAAAGATTACTCGAGCGATTAGAGGCCGCCGAGAGTCGAATTCAGGAACTGGAGAAAACCAAGGCTCAACCATCAGCGCCAGCAAAAGCCACGGTGTTACCACCCCAACTGGAAAAAGTGGGAGGCAGTCTTGATGAGTCAGATGAAATGCTCATTAACAGTTTTCGTAATGCCGAAGGAGACCCCGCACTGGAAAGTCGCCTGTCGACTCTTGAAGAGGACTGGAAGAAATTCAGTGAGTCCGAACAGGCGAAAAAGGCAAAAGATGCTTCCAAAGTTACGACCCTAAAAGTCTTCGGTCGAATTCATTTAGATGGATGGAATTTCTCTGATAGTACACCGGGGATTGCTGCCTTTAATAATCCGGCAGACCCAGCCGATCCAGAAAACCGTTTTGAATTTCGTCGTTTGCGTATCGGTGTTTCCGGTGATATTAAAGATAACATGCTCTATAAATTCGAGTACGACTTTGGTAATCCCGGAGATCCTGCATTCAAAGATGTTTATATCGGATGGAAGGACCTACCCGTCTTTCAGACGCTCTTGATTGGTAACCAGAAGCGTCCCCTGGGTATGGATCACCTTAATAGTAGTCGTTACAACACGTTCTTGGAACGTCCTCTGGTAATCGAAGCATTCAATGAAGATGCCCGACGTTTGGGGATCGCCGCTTATGGTGTTTCTGAAGACGAAACCTGGAACTGGCGCTATGGTATTTATAATTTGGAGAATATTGCCAGTGATGGAACCTATGTTGGTGATGCAGGGCAAATGAGTGTGAACGGTCGTTTGGCAGGAACTCCCTGGTATGATGAAACCTCTGGCGGTCGTGGCTACTTGCATCTGGGGATTGCCGATATGTGGGCTCATCCGGATGGAGACGTGGTAGAACCCAGTTCTGATAACAACGAAGCCCGGTTTCGAACTCGACCCGAAGCACGTACGGGAAGTGTGCGTTGGTTAAATACAGGTCGAATTGCCGGAGCAGACTGGTTTAATACGCTCGGTTTCGAATTCATGTTGAACATCGGATCGTTCTCAGTTGTGAGTGAATACCAGGTTACCAATGTGGGACGTGGTAATGATGGACCCGATCTCACTTTCGATGGTGCATATGTGCAAGCAGCCTACTTCCTGACAGGTGAGTACCAGCCCATCAATCGTAGAACAGGTACTATTGCTCGTGTGAAACCTTTGGAAAACTTTTTCTTAGTCAACACCTGCGATGATGGCAAAGCCGGTGGTTGGGGGGCCTGGCAGATTGCTGCTCGCTATTCTTACCTCAACTTAACTGATGCTGATATCACTGGTGGTGACGAACGCAACTTCACGTTTGGTATGGTTTGGTGGTGGAATTCGCATGCCCGCCTGCAGTTCAACTATATCCATGCTCAAATTGACGATCGTGGTCCGATTGATGGCTTCACCGGTGGTCGGTCAAACATCTTTGGAGCACGATTCATGGTTGACTTCTAACAGCAGAATAGTGTTGATTTAAAAGTGTGATACTAAAAAATTAATCTCTCAGGAAATGAGTAATATGAAATATCCAGGAATGATTTTACTGGCGATCACAGCCACGCTCATAAGTGGGCACCGGAACTTTGCCGAATCTCAAGTGCCCTGTTATGATCAGACGAAAGGTGTTTGTGGAAACACCAATTACTGTTCACAGGGTTGCAAAACCTGTCGAATGCATGTGGAAACATTAAAAGTCAAAAAGCATTGTTACTATATTGAATGCAAGGATATCTGTATTCCTCCCGTACGTTTTCCCTGGCAGAAATGTTGTGATTTAAAATGTGGGAAAATCAAAACGGTTCGTGTTCTGAAAAAGCATAATTATACTTGTGAGAAATGCGGATATAAGTGGACCGTTGAATGCAACTGTGATTCCTGCTCGTCTGGTAGTTGCGTAACAGCTGTTCAAAAACCACTCCAAAAGCCGGTCCAAAAACCAGCTCAATCCGCCAAAGCACGACCTCCACTGGCTCCTGCGACGCTAATCAGAAAATAGTAAAAAGAAACCACTGCGTAACTTTTGAGTCAGTCCCTCGTAGTGGTCCTGTTTCTGATTTGAAAACAAAACGCTTCCTCTACTTTATCATCTGAGGAAGCGTTTTTTATTGAAAAGAGACAAAACGATCAGCGTGTCAATAAATTTGCCGAAGAACAAGATTGGCGCTTTCATTACAACACAGATCTGGCATAATTGATGGGCTTCGATTTGTAAAAGTGTTCTGGCTCTACCATCTCATTTCAGATTGATTGTGAAGCAGCATGATTTGTACCTCCGTGACTCCCGAATCCCGTAGCTTTGCCAAAGTGGATATTCTAAATGCTGCTGCACAATCTGATTTGGTGGAGCTCTGCCTGGATCGGTTGATTAAAACCCCCGATATTGGAGACTTGATCGCCGGCTTCGATGTACCCATTCTGGTTTCCTGTCGTCGACCCGAGGAGGGAGGGTCTTTCAAAGGGACCGAGTCAGAACGGATCAATCTACTGAAGCAGGCCATCATCGCAGAACCTGCTTATATCGAACTAGATCTGGAGACCGCTCAACAGATTCCGCGATTCGGAAAAACGAAACGTGTTATTAGCTATACGAGTTTAATGAAACCGTTGGCTGCGGTAGATGATATCTTTGATGAAATGGAAGATGCCAAGGCAGATATCATTAAATTCACCTGGCCGACTCCCACCTTGCAAACGGCCTGGCCTTTACTCGCTGCGATCAGCCAGAAACGGGAGATTCCGGTGGTCGGTTTAGGGCTGGGAGCCGCAGGCATCACCTTTTCATTACTCGGTTTGAAGTATGGGTCTCCCTGGATCTATGCTGCTCTGGAAAAAGGGATGGAAGCCTTCGAAGGGCAACCGACCTTGGCAGAATTAGATGAAGTCTATCATCACAAAAAAATCTCAGCCAAAACACGCTTTATCGGTGTTGCCGGTTTAGGTATCGCAGAACGACGCACAGTGGAAGTCTTCAATAAAGCTTCAGAACAGTTGGGGCTGGATTTTATTTGCCTGCCACTGATGATTAATGATTTCAAACAAGTTCATAAAATGCTGGGGATTCTAAAAATTCGCTCATTAGTGGTGAGCCCGCGTATGGGAGAATTTATTTTACCGCTGGCAGAGCATCTGGAAGAATCATCACAAGCGACCGGTTACGGGGATTTGCAACTCAATCAGCCAGATGGTTGGCACGCTTACGATACAGTGCGGCGGAGTGCAGTGAAAAGTCTCGAAGCCACCTTTGAAGAGCATGCGACAGGATCAACGAGTGCCTTCCAGCGTAAAAATATTCTCGTCCTGGGTAGCAGTGGTTTAACAAAAGCCATCGTTTATAGCCTGGTGCAACAGGGCGCTGTTGTCAGTGTTGCTTCGGGTAACGACAAAGCAGCCCAGGCAATCGCGCGTATGTTTGATGTTCGTTATGTCCCGTTTGCCAATTTATACGATACTCTTTCTGACGTCGTCATTCAGACCGACCCTGAATTAAAACTGGGACCTGGCAAGACCGAATTTAATCCTGCATACCTTCGCGAAACAATGACTGTGATGGATATCAGTCAGCTGCCCGAAGAAACGGAACTCATTCGCGAAGCCGAGGGCAGAGGGTGTGAAGTCGTCGATGTAAACGAAGTATACCGCAAACAGCTCAATCAGATTTTCAAAGCGATTACGGGATCGGAAATTCCAGAAGCAGTCTTTGAAAGTCGCAGCGAGTATACAAAGTAAACGCGGTGACAATGAGTCACACTTCTTTCAGCTTTGTCGTTGCCGGCGTCTGGAGCAAACGCAGGCCATTGAATATGACGAGCAGTGAAGCCCCCATGTCGGCGGCGATGGCTGCCCACAACGAGGCTTGGTCAAAGACCATCAACAGCATGAATAACACTTTGATACTCAACGCAAAGATGATGTTCTGACGAATAATGCGCAACGTACGGTGCGAGTGACCAATCAGCCACGGGATTTTGGTCAGGTCATCTGTCATTAATGCGATGTCAGCCGATTCGATGGCGACATCACTGCCAGCGGCTCCCATCGCAATTCCTAAAGTCGAACGACTCATTGCGGGCGCGTCATTCACGCCATCACCGACCATCGCCACGTACTCGAATTCTTCCACCAGCGATTCCATGACGGTGAGCTTATCTTCCGGCAGTAATTCGGAATGCACGGTATCCATACCCACTTCTTCAGCAACCGCTTGAGCAGTGCCCGCGTTGTCACCCGTCAGCATGACAAGCTGTTTTACACCCTCATGGTGTAGGTCGCGAATCACATCCGCCGATGTCTCGCGCACACGATCTGCTAAAGCGATGAAACCACAGACATGAGTTTCATTCCCGACAACGACTACGGTTTGACCAGCGTTCGAAAGCGCCTCAAGCTGCCGGTGTACTTCGGGAGTTTCTTCATTTCGCTCTTCCAGGTAGCGATGAGAGCCCAGCCAGAATTCTCGCCCATTAATCAGCGCCGTTGCGCCTTTACCTTGAATAATCTGGTAGTCTTCCGCCGGCTGATATTTGACATTCTGTTTTTCAACCGCGTCCAGAATTGCTACCGCCAGAGGGTGATTACTGTGCGCTTCCAGTGCGGCGGCCCGTTCAAGTAACTCTGATTCGGTGTGACCGTTCAACGGAACAATTTTGGTGACGACAGGTCTGCCTTGTGTGAGCGTACCTGTTTTGTCCAGCGCTAACGCTTTCAATTTGGAAGGTGCTTCAACAAATTCGCCCCCTTTAATCAGCACCCCATTCCGGGCTGCTGCTGCGAGCGAAGCCACGATGCTGACCGGCGTGGAGATCACAAGTGCACAAGGACAGGCAATGACTAACAGCACAAGTGATCGATAAAGCGAATCGTGCCAGCTAATTTGCAATAGAGGCGGCAGAGTCAGCAAAATCAACAATGCTGCCGCCATGACAATTGGTGTATAAACTTTAGCGAATTTTTCGACCCAAACTTCCGATGGCGCACGGCGAGTCTGCGCTTCTCCCACCATGCGAATGATTTGTGAAAGGATGGTATCTTCCGCCAGTTTGGTACATTTCGCTTCCAGCAGGCCGTCCCCATTAATCGTCCCTGCGAAAATTTCATCATCAACTTGTTTCATGATGGGGATCGATTCGCCTGTAATGGGCGCCTGATTGACTTCGCTTTCCCCTTTTACCACTCGGCCGTCCAACGGAATTTTTTCGCCCGGTCGGATGAGAAAAATCGTATCGACTTCCACAGACTCGGGTGTGACCGTCGTTTCGTTTCCTTGCTCATCGCGAATACGGGCAATCGGAGTTGTCAGGTCCATTAACGCCGCGACTGCTTTGCGTGCACGACCCACACTCCAGGCTTCCAGCAGTTGTGAGAAGGCGAACAGAAACGCGACAGCCGCGGCTTCAAACCACTCATCTATAAATAGCGCTCCAATCACAGCGATGCACATCAACAGATTCATATCCGGTCGTAATCGCTTTAATGCAAACCAGGCTTTAGGCAGCACAAACCAGATTCCTGTGATGATGGCTGCCAGATATTGCAGACGGACAGGCAACGGCATTGATGCGTTGACCGTTTCTTCCGCACCCAGGGCAGCGCTGAAACTGCCTGCTAAAATGATATGAGTCAGAAACGCTGAGCACATCATCACACCGCTCAAGCCAGTCAGTAGAGAGCGTCCCTGTTTCGACCAGAATGAACCGGATTCCGCTTGTTGTTTCTCTGCATCCCAGATCTCGGCCCGCATCCCGGTTTCATTGATGGCTTGAATCACTGCTTCCGCAGAAACAGGTTGCGTTGATGGCTTGACTGTCATTCTTCGATTGAGAATGTCAAAAAACAGATATTCCTCTCCACCGACGAGTGGGGAAATTTCCCGTTTCAACACGGAAACTTCTTCGACACAATCCATGTCCTGGATTTTAAAGATTTGTTCGTCTTGGTTCTGGTCCATGAAAAATCGATATCGAAAATAGAGAGAGGAAGCAGGGGCATATCCTAATCAAAAGTAATAAAATCATAGCACCTCAGGAGAAGAAACAGAAACTTCGGATTTTTTTCTTCGCAAATTTCTCATAAAAGGATTAAGATCCGACTTTGACCGTTTTAAATGGAATCATTTCCATAATCGCTTTGATCGGCATAGCGAGCCAGATGGCAACTTACAAAAATGTAACAGTTGGTCAGCAAAATTTATAGAAGTAAATCGCGTAAAAAACAGCAAGTTAGTGCGACTATCAGCACTAGTTCATAAAGGAATCCCATGAGTAAAGACTATATCGCCGCCAGACAGAAAAAATTGAATTCACTCCTGAAACGCATGGGAGTCGAAGCACTGTTAGTCACCAGTGAAACGAATGTGACCTATCTTACCGGTTTTGGGGGGGATTCCAGCTACTTATTAATTGGAAAAGCGCAAACCGTTCTGATCAGCGATGCCCGATATACGATTCAAATCGAGGAGGAATGTCCCGGTCTGGATGTTTACATTCGCCCGTCCACCGAGTCGATGACAACGGCTCTGGAAAAAGTCTTGAAAAAAGCACATTTGGAAAAGGTTGGATTCGAAAGCCATGTTGTGACCTGTTCGCTCTTAGACTCTTTGAGTGGTATCACACCTGCCATCCAGTGGACCCCCCTTGACAGTTTTGTCGAAGAGCTACGGATGGTGAAAGATGCTTCGGAAATCGAGGAAACCCGCAAAGCCGTTCAACAGGCACAACAGGGCTTCGGTGTCTTGCGCGCCATCCTGACGAAGGACATGACCGAGCTGCAGGGGGCACACGAATTAGAACATGCCATGCGACGTTTCGGGGCTCGACAAGCAGCCTTCGATCCCATCGTCGCAGCGGGCGAGCGGGCAGCGTTACCGCATGCGATACCGTCCGAGAAACGAATTGGGGAATCTCCTTTTTTGCTGGTCGACTGGGGCGCTATGACCCAAAAAGGATATCGAAGCGATCTGACGCGTATGATCATCCACGGTCGACCTACAAGCAAGTTGGAAAAAGTTTACAACACGGTTTTGAAGGCGCAGTGTGCTGCCATCGAAGCCATAGGACCGGGAGTGACATGTAAAAAGGTCGATTCCGTCGCAAGAAAAATCATCGACAAAGCAGGATTTGGAAAATACTTTTCGCATGGACTGGGGCACGGCATCGGTCTCGACATTCACGAAGGTCCGCGTCTCGGAGCCAACCAGTCCACAGAACTCAAGCCGGGCATGATTGTGACCGTGGAGCCAGGCATCTACCTGTCAGGCTGGGGAGGCGTACGCATTGAAGACGACGTACTCGTGACCCGCGACGGGCATGAAACACTTACCAGTGTGCCGAAGGAGTTTGAGTCTTCCCTGTTGTAAATTCAGTGCAACAATCACCAGTCTTTTCCAAAGCGGTTCTACTCAAAATATTCTCTTGACAAAAGGGAGGCTATTGAAACGCAATAACGCTTCCGTATTTTCAGTGTTTAAATTCAACTTGACACCACCGCGCTACTCGCGAAACTCTGTGATCTGCGTCGCGCGCGCGAGGCGCTCATTTTTTTCGAGTGCATATCTTCACCCCTGCGGATGTTATCACCATAAAAGTCCCTTGTTTTTGAGAGTTTGCTACGATACATCTCGAACACATTCCCTTTGATCACGTTTGTTTTGAACCCAATCAAACGAATTTCATTTAAAAATCGATGCGTTTCAGGACAGAATTTACCAATGTCGAGACAATAACGCGCATAAGTAATCTGCTTGACCCACTCACGCCATTTGTGATGATGGTTCGAAATCAGATCACAATCTGTGAACCAGAACGAAAGCAGAGAACGATGCAGCACAGAACAACACATTAGGTCATCTCCATTGAGTTTAAGTGAATCAGGATCAGTCAGGCAGTGAGAGCAACCCCCCCGCACGAGCAAACAGATTCTGCGCAGACGCATTCTACCCGATAAGAACCGGCACACAGGAGATGAATATTGGGAACTAACTTTACTTCAAAAGTGTAGGCAGTCGTTGATTGCTCTTTTCGAAATATAAAAAGTGTATGAGTATGAGGTATTTTCAGGTCGTCACCCTAAGGATTGTTTTTAAAACGGCCGGTTTACTTGCTGTGCCGCAGTCGACAAGTTTCGTGAAATGATTGCAGCCAAACGAAGAGTTGTGGATCCTGAAGGTCTTTAGCACCCCTGCTCTCGACGCGACTCATGGGCTGTTTACTCAACAACAAACAACGATCTCGGCCGCGAGACGTAGTTCAATCGCCGCATGGGATGAAAGAGGAATCAATTTGAGTGCGTACGTAACGCAAAGAGGTTGATCAATATTGCCCGGAAGTCCCTTCGCCCTGGCTGGCACCGTTCCACGTCAGTGACATCGCATAAACTTCCTGGTTAATATTCTCACTGACGAAAGTCACGCGACCGTCAACCCACAGCATGTTTACACCGCCGGTATGCCGTGAATTGGGCGCCGGCATCAAGCCGTGCGATCCACCGGCGGAATGTGAAACAGCCGCGTTAATTCCATAACGCTCCAGATCGGTTGAGATAATCTGCAGCGAGGTTGGAAATGCCGTGTCGTTACCAGCAGACGATTCACCTTGCAGTTGGATGCCGTCGTCACCAATACCGAACGCGACATTACACAGGCCGGGACTCCCGGAGACCGGGAGACTGCTGCCGGAGTAGATCACATTATGCGAGAAACTGCCAGCATACAGATTTTCTGTCATCGCAACCGTGTTCGACGTACCATCGCCAACGTTGACGTGCGAGAGGTTCACATGCTTGTCAGACCAGAACATTCCTGTCCCCCATCCGCCGTCGGCCGTCTCTGTATTATGGCGGTTTGTCGCGATGACACTAAACGGGACACTTGGATGCACAAAACTAGGCTTTTGAATGAATCCGACTCCGATCGGGGCCGAGTTGATCGAACTGCGCCCCGTGTAGCCAAAATTGACCACGTATGTCAATTCTCCTGGTACACCTGATGCCGAGCTGTCATCGGGACATGTGTAAACAGGGATGGTAACGTTGCTCAAATCGAATGCCGGGTTTTGCTTCAAGGATTCATAAATGTTTTTCTGTTCGAGGTACGGCAGCAGCGTGATCGCCCACGAACGATACTCACCTGGGTCACCGGAGTGAATTCCTATCAACGGAAAGTCGCCGTCGTAAGTCGATGCAAAATTGTGTAACGCCAGCCCCAATTGCTTCAAATGATTCTTGCATTGAGCCCGTCGTGCGGCTGCGCGCGCCTGCTGAACCGCAGGCAAAATCAGCGAGACAAGAATTCCGATAATTGCGATGACGACGAGAAGTTCAATTAGTGTGAAACCATTTCGATGCTGCAACTGCTTCCGACATTTGTGACAAGTTATCATTATATCATCGATCCTTTTCCTAATGCAATTATTGACAATCCGATTCAATATGACCCGATATAAATGGAGGGTTGGTTTGGAAAACGCGAATCGTCGTCTTGATTTATGCGTCCATCTTAAGTTGCCGATGAACGGCCGTCGCTGACGCCCCCGTTCCATGATGCTGAATCTGTTGCCAGCGAGCTGAGCATGATAGCTGGTCTAAATCACATTTCAAGATATGAAGGTGTGACTTCATTGAGATTTAATACTTAGAACTAATCTTCAGCAAATATTAATCAACGGAAAACGCAACAAACTGAGAAAACAGCATGATACTTGTTGAGCAACTCATAGAGAATTTGAAACGTAAACTGTTTTCCGGTTCGCGATGAATCTGCAAATACCGATGGATTTCCTGCATTCAGTTGTATGAAGTCAATTCTAAAATAGGTGTGAATATTTATTGTTGTAGGTGTATTAGTTGATTAGATCAAGAGAGGCACTAGTGTCGCATAATCCTGCATATTAATACCGGCTGAGTTTTTTAACCCTACGCCAACGAAATTCCACCAAGTTTGGGCTTAGTACAACAATGAAAGTATTGCTCGTATGAAGCCCAGTGAATAGCTTGTCAAAATCGAGTCATCAACCCCGATTCTCCAGTGGTTCTGCCAAACGTCGAATCAAAATCTATTTAACCAGCACGCGCGTTCGACTGACCATTTGAAAACACCCGGTGTGCGTGTTCGGGGGCATTGGATTGTTACGTGACATCCTCTGCCAATTCATCGAGCGCTGCTGTGTTGTCCCAACCATTGAATTGCAGCGATTCGTCTCCGTGACAACAGCAAAGCACATCGCGATCGCGGATCAAAAAGCAGACTCCATGTTCGTCGTCGACGGGTGAATCAGCGTAAAGGAACACATAGGGCGTGTCGGTATGTTCCAGATATGGTACTGAAGCGTATTCGGACACAAAAGACAGTTCGTCTTCGTCTAGGTCGGCGCTCAAATACGCAATCGCATATTTTCGCAGGCATTCGGTGAGCGCTGGCTTCATTTTTGGAGTCAGGTCTCGGACGAGTTGCAGGCATTTTTCTTGTGTTCGCGTAAGTCCGTCGGAATGCCGTGAGGGAATGTCAACTTTTACCGAGCCAATCAGATCGCAGCGCACGTAGATCTCCCACGAACCAGTGCCGTTACCGTTGTCACGCCACTGCAATTCGTCATGTGGTATGTCGTGGTTTCGCACTAGCTTCATCCATGCAACTTGAGTTAGACTGAATTATTTCGGTATCACCCATTAAGGGCAGAATTGATGGAACCTTATTTGACCAGAGACGAGTTGTCAAGCAAATTACAGCCGCGCCAGGCATAACAGCTCTGCGCGGAGAGTCGACCACGTTCACTCTTCAGTTTCTTTTAGTACGTCCTTTAGCAGATTTACCAATGAAATCAATTCAAAGTGTTCTACGACAATAGAATCGTACAAGGCATGGCACCGTTTATCTGAGGAAGGTCACTGTTTGGGTATTTCAGTGCGTTGCTAAAGTGATCCCATTGTCTTGTTCGGCTGCGTTTTTGCTCCAGAATTTAAGTGATGTTCATGAACCAATTGAGACGTCTCTGTTAACTGCATCAATAGTTCGATCAAGTTTTGAGGAAACTTTGGTTAAATCGCACATTTGGCAAAAGGTACGACTTGGTGGGATACCACTTGGTGCCTGACTAGTGATCAAGCCGCGGCGAACTTATATCTTAGTGGGCGTCAAGTCCAATTGACCCCCTGACTGCATAAATGGTACACTCCCGCGCAAAGCTCTCTGTGGAAGAGAGCGAACTTCTCCCCGTTAATGGAATGGAGTCCCATCATGCGCACGGGTACGTATCTCTGCAGTATTCTCTTTTTGGTTTTTGCTAGTACTTCTTATGCGCAGACCGATCTTCTGCCTGACGCACCGGATCTGGTGGATTCGGCGGTGCAGATCAAGCAGGCGGTTCCGAAGTTGGTGGACGAGGCAAGTGATAAAGTTTACCATTTGGAACAAGCCGCCAATCATCTCGAAGCCGCTGGGCTTAACAGTGAAGCACAGCGTCTGCGCAGTCAGGCCACGTCGCTGCGCAATCAGCGGCAACTAAAAGAAAAACTCAAAGCCCTGCAAGAGCTTCAAGACGAAATTCGCAAACTATACCGGCTGACTGGTGTTGTCCAGCAAATCCAAGTCGACGTAAAGCTCATTGAATTCGATTTGGAGAAGCTCGCCACAGACGGGGTCAAGCTGTGCGAATTCAACGTCGAAGTCCCAAAGTGCAATAGCTGCAAGCAAGAGGCGCCAGAAAAACTATTCGACGAACACGGTCAATTCTCAACGACCGGGCAGCGGCTTCGCAAAGCGGGAGTATTTAAGGTAATTGCCGAACCATCACTCATTACTACTCCCGGGCAGCCCGCCAATCTGCTCAGCGGTGGAGAGTTTCCGATTCTCATTCCTCAGCAATCCGGCAAAACGAGCGTCGAGTGGCACGAGTTCGGTACTCGGATCGAAAGTGTCACAGCTGTGATGCCTGATGGCAAGATTCGTTTGGAGTTACAGGTCGAAGCCTCTCATCGCGACTTCAACAACGCTATCAATATCAGCGGGAACGTTGTTCCGGGGTTGACTTGCCGCTGTATCAATACGCACGTGTTAGCCGAGCCGGGCAAAACGATTTTGATCGGCGGTCAACGCTCGCTGCAATCTCAGGAGAAGTCTAAAGGCGGGAAGATAACAAAGAAGTGTCTGACCGTCGCCGTGACACCAACGCTCTTGAGTATCCCGAAGGTGAATCCAGGCAAGTCAGCAACTGAGTCAGACGGGAATCCATAGAGGGAACGAAATTTACATTTTAAAATGAAGGCGTTGAAAATACAGGTCTGGATGAGAAGAAACCGAATCCTCTTTAATCGCTGGTCCATACTGGATCGCCCAGCACGTCCATCCTTGGTCGAATCCCGAGACCCGGACTTGTCGAAGCGGACATGCGTCCGCCGACGCGTTGGGGGGCTCCTTCGGCGATTGACGTTGTTACATAGCTGTTAAAGTCGGTGGATGTAAACTGAAATTCGGGAGGTGTTCCTTGCGCCAGATGCGCGATGGCAGCGGTGACGATGTCGCCGCCCCAACTGTCTTCCAGCGTCATTGCAATCCCCAGTGAGACACACAAGTCGCGCGCCTGCTTGGCGCGTGTCAATCCACCAAATTTGCTGATCTTAATATTAACGACATCCATGGCACTATCGGATGCGCCTTGAAGAATGGCCGCCGTGGAGTCGATCACTTCGTCCAGCACAAACGGCAACGTGGTATTGCGGCGGATACTGAGGCACTCATTGTAGGTCAGACAGGGTTGCTCGATATACACGTCGATATCTTTCACCGCATTCACCACACGCATCGCTTCATGCATTAACCAGCCGGTGTTGGCATCAGCCACGAGTTTGTCTTCCGGTTCCAGTACTTCCCGAGCTGCACGAATACGGGCAATATCGTCATCGGGGTGGCCTCCTACTTTCAACTGAAAACGTCGATATCCCTCGGCACGGTATTGTGCAATGTTTTCCGCCATTTCTTCGGCCGGACGTTGCGAAATTGCCCGGTACAGGGTGATATCTTCGCCATAGCGACCACCGAGCAGATCGCAAACTGGCATTCCTGTTAACTGCCCCAGCAGATCCCAGCATGCGATATCGATGGCGGACTTGACGTAGGGGTGCCCTTTCAGCACCCGATCCATCTTATGATTGATGACGAGTAATTGCCGGGGATCTTCGCCGAGAAGTGCAGGTGCCAACTCTTCAATCCCCGCGCGGACACCTCGTGCATAAGCGGGAAGATAGACCGGACCCAGCGGGCAGACTTCGCCGTAGCCGGTAATCCCAAGATCTGTCTCAACTTCGACAACAGTCGAGTCAAACACATCAACACTTTTTCCCTCAGACCAACTGTATTTTCCTTCCAGCAAAGGTAAGTCCACCTGGTAAACCTTGATTCGCGAAATTTTCACGCTTGTACTCTCTTTCTAATGCTTGCCTGACGTGGTTGAGTTCACGATGAAGTGTGTGAAATGAAGTGAATCAACGATTTCTGTGAATGAAAACAGACTCCCAAAGCCTTAAAAGCTCCTTATTTCTGGTTACTCGATCATACACATTTCGATCCAATTCTCTATGATCACACTCATTTTGACCATGATTAAACGAGTTTCAAAGCAAAATTTCAGTCATTCAGAATGAGAATGAATCAAATCGAGACAGTACTGCGCCTCAATTTCGGATTGACAGGTTTACGCCTTTCGTACAGGAGATGAGGATTCGGGACTGACTCTGTCGCAAAAGTGAGGACAGCAGATTGTGATTCTTGGAATTTTTAAGACCGTAACTTAGCTTGTTAGAAATGCCAGTCCCAGGAGGGGGCAGGTAGCCGAAATGCAGAGTCGAGTTGGGTAAGCAACTCAGGGGGACCGTTTAGCTGATCGGTTGCCACCAGACCGGTTGCAGGTCGCACACCCAGCCACAGGCGCGTGAACGCGCCGACTGTTGCAGTGAGTGTTGGCAGGTTGGCTACGTTCCCTTGCTCGACTTCCGATTCGTTCGCAAGTGTCACAACGTACTGCCCGGCCACGCCGCGCCATGGCTGGGTGTCGTCAAGGAATTCGGCGATTGGATCTTTCAAATCGAGATTGAAGCGTAGTGGTTCACATTCCAGTCGCGTCTCTTTTAGACAAGCGTGTAGATTACAGATGCGTGCCTGCCAAACAGCGTAGCTGCGGATGCCGGTGCCAAACTTCCCTTCGTTTAATGTGGCAAGGCGATAAAACGGGCGCGACACTAGATCTTGCAACTGAATATCTGGTGGCTCGAACAGCGTGACCAACTGGACCTGGTCTTCCAGGCTCTTAAGTGTGCCGAGCAATTCCAAAAGTTGCCTGTGGTTTTCATAGACCATCGAAATGACATGATACGGACCCGACTCGAAATCATCGGTGCGGCACCAGAGATAGTGAGTCAACGCTTCGTTTGCTTTATCTCTAAAGCCGAATCCAAATCGATCGTCGCGAATGGACTCACATTGTGTAGCAGTAGGTGAAGTAAAGGTGACGTACCCGTGTCGCTTCATTCGCCGCATGCGGCACGCATGCATCTCTTCCCAGTCAGCTGACGAAAGCCGGTTCGGTGCCCTCTGAGGAAGTGGAACGCACAGGTCCTGTGGTTGCACGGATACCCGGTGGTCGTAGCTCCCTGTGCCGAAACCCAGCCGATCGTAATAGCCTTGGTCGAAGATCCCAAGCATACTCAATGCTGCCCCTTCAGCGGCCATATCTGCTATGAGTCGGGCTGTTACGCGGCGGGCGAGTCCTCTCTTGCGGGCCACCCAACTTGTGCCGACTCCGGTGACCGCTGCCAGTGGCAGTTCCGAATCCATATATTGCAGTATCGCGTTCGCTCCCATGGCGATCGACTCGGTAGCATCCTCAATGCGGGCAACCCGGACCGGTCCGAGGTCCAACTCCGTTTGCAGAAGCGTTTGCTCTGTTTCGGAATTGTCGCGCAGCCAACCGATTTCATGCCAAAGCCGCTTGACCGCTTCCAAGTCGCGATCGGAGTCGTAGTTGGCGACTTGAATATTCATAACCCTCGATACCTTATGTTCTTGAGTTCATCTTGAATAAGCAAAAAAAGTTTAATCAGCAGGACGACACAGTTCGGCTTCAAAAGGTTCGCTAGCAAAATCCGACGAATCGCCCATGCCTTCGATTATGGATTCGTTTGACCGCAACTCTAACTGAATCTTGTCAGACTAAAGTAATGCGCAAGCGAAATGTGCCGATTACAGAAATGCCCGAAGAATGGATTGAGTTTTCCGAATAATGCCGAGCATCACTGGTTCGACAGTGATGACTTTCCATTTGAGACCGACCCAGCCGCCGAGTCTTGTGTACGCAATGGTTTGACAGTCGCACTGTGATGGCCCTTCCGATATTTGATCAGAAAACGGAGTTTGTTAGCTTCATCGTCCCGCCAGATTCGATACAGTTTTCGCTGCAGCGCAGAGTCAAACAACAAATCGAATCTTTTGTCCAATCTTGCAACGCAAGTCGCAAGTTCGTTTGAGCCAATGGCTCCGTTTCCGCGTACGTAGGCATCAAGCCAATCATAAACGAACGCACGCAAAGCGTCGAGAGTTCCCGGCATTTGTTCAGGCCGTACATTTGCAATGCGGAACAGCGCTTCTGCGGACGGGGCCACATACTTGATTTCGTAGAAAGCCCCAGCCCGTTGTTTGTAGAATGGATTATTGCGACTGAATTCATTCTTGATGTCGACAATTGATCGATCCACCGGATATTCGACAAGTTGATGTTGATCATCGGCGCGCAACTGTCGATGGCACGCAACAACGGCAAAGATGATTAGAAATATTTTCATGATGTTCCTGTCTCACTTAAACGTTTGAGCTAACCGAGCGGTGGGCTAAGTTTTTCAATTTCAGAACACGCGATCAACCGTAGTTCCAGTGGAGTGATTAGTCGATCGAGTTCAACTCATCGTTGATCCAACGATACCTCCTCTGGCCCTCATCGTAGATCAACGTTTTGTACCAGTCTTGACCTCGATGGTCGACACCTCCCACGATCATGATGTCAAGAAAACCGTCTGAATTGAGATCGGCAAGCCGGATGTCGCTCCTCGTGATCGGCTGGCTGTTGCGTATTTGGAAATGCTGATTAGCGCGTCCCTCCACGGTGATGTGGAAGTCGTAGTGGTGGTTGCTTAAGGCACTTTTTGGCGTAACTTCAATGGTGAGCCATGGTCCGTCGCGCTGGATCGGAGCGACAATGCGGAGATCCGACTTCTTGGCCGGAGTTGTGATTCCAATCTTCCCGCTACAGTAGCGCTGGTCGCTTGCAAACTCCGCAAGCGAAAGCACGTAGCGTCCCGAAGCAGAGAAGGGATAGGTCCGTTTTCCTCGGTAGAGTTGCACCATAAATCCGGCGTCTTTCAACGCCTGCTTTCCGACTGTGAAATCGGAGACGCATTTCCCCCCGGAGTCGCTCCAACCCTGCATTGCTACAAGCCCTTTGCTGTTGTTAATCGACATCATTGCATCAAGCGCGTCAACTCCTTCGGGTGCTTTGGCTGTGATTGTAAAGGCGTATTCGGGGTGCTCCACATCATTGACGACCAGCCTGTAAGCAATGTGAATGCCCGCCTGTTTCAGTTTGCCGGGTTCATCGGGATGAAGCATCCAAGTCGGGTTCCCGGCCCGAGCACAGTGTGCAAAGGAAAGCAAACAACAGACCGTGATACACAGTGTTTTCATTGCTACACATTTCATCGTCCTGGTTCCTTGGTTTTGAAGAGAAGGATCGCTTTCCAGTGAGACGCCGCGGTTATAGGAAAAGTTCCAAAATTTCCTACCTGCGATAAAGCTGACCGGGTCGCCCTCTAATCAGCCAAAATCAAATGATGTTGCAGAGTATCATTCAGTAAGTCAAAGCGATTGCCTATGGCGGCTACTGATTGGTAGACCATATTCACAGCCGGAAATCTGGCTAGCATCTGACTTTGGACGAAGTCGATGCGACGGTTTAATTTGTCTGCGATTTCATGTTCCGAGAGACTGCAATACAGCGGACATTACCGCTCCTGTCACGACAAATGAGTCGACCGTTTGCAAGGATGACATGGGGCCAGGCATCGGTTTTCGATAGAATGCTTTCAGTGGCAAGTTGTGTGTATTTTTGAGGTGATCGTTTTGCTGTTTCGACGAGTGATAGATCACCCTTGTTTGCATACACGATCAGACGATTATCGCCAGTCAGAATGCAGGAGCCCTGCGAACCGACTTTTCCGCCAGACCACAGTTCTTTCCCTGTTTTAAAGTCGACGCAGTGAACTCCACGCCAAGCCCAGTACACGTGACCAGAGTGAATGAGCGGACTGCAGACTCCCGATGCCAATTTGTTTTCCCAGACTTTTGTTGCCCCGTTTAGTGTCACTTTAAGTCGGCACATTGAGAAATGGTTATAGGCCGAGGTAATAATCACCGAATCTCCACTCACGGCTGGTGTCGCGATGTTGTTGCCGAAATCCGTAGTCCAGGGATAAACGGCGACGGTCTGGCCTGAGTTCGGGCTGTCAATCCTCGTCACGACAAGATTCCGCAGTGTCAGGACAGCTACGCAAGGGACCCCCTGAATAACGATCGGCACGGGACCACCGGTGTGACCGGCTTCATCCCGATTCTCTGATTTCCACAGCTCATGGCCGGTTCGTTTATTGAACGCGACAAGGTTACCAGTTTTGCCACCGACTTCCACGATGAGTTGATTGCCGATGACAAGTGGCGAGCTCATATAGCCGTAATCTCTCCGTGTCTTTTTGCGTACAGCAACTTCGGGCCGCCGCTGGGCCTTGTATTGTTCATAAAGATTCAGCGACCAGACACGTCGGCCTTTGTCTCGCGTGTCCCAGGCATGCAGGTCTCCATCAACACCAAGCGTGAATAGCATACCGGTCTCCGAGTCATACTCGGGAGTAGAACATGCTCCTGAGTACAGACCTTTGTCACCAATGGAGAAGCGACCATATCGCGGCGAGTTGTATGTCTGTCTCCACTTTTCCTTACCGCTTTCGGCGTCCAGGCAGATGATCGTGTCACGATTGTTAGACCAGCCTGTGAGATAGACTCGGTTGCCGACGACCAGGGGAGATGAACTGCCTTCGCCGACAGACACGCTCCATAATTCTCCCTTGAGCCACGACTTTCCGTCCCAGCCGGAGGGCTCCGAAGTAACGTCATTGCGGTTCGGTCCTCGCCAGTGAGGCCAGTCGGCGCTTTCTGCAGGCACAATTGATAACAAAGTGATTAACAGTGCGAGGTAACGAATCATGAAACACCATGACTTTCTTCAGCTTCGTAGAAGTTTTGCATTTTATCATACAAAAGCGACGCATTGAACTATGATACTAAGCGTACCTGGACAATCCAACTATCGTCTTGGAACGTTCGCTTCGATTATGCTATTGAATCCAATAGGTTGTGCGAAGAGAGCAAAACCCTATTTCGCAAAAAAGGTCCAAGTTCTTGGGGTACGTGCGAAGTCTGTTTTAAGGTTCGTTTTTGTTTGCTGTCCTACATGTGACAAGTTTCGCAAACAAAAATCGATGAAAATCTCATTCGGCCACTTTGAGTTTTTATTTCACAGTTGATTAATCATAGTCTCATGTGATCAAAGTTAAGTGTCAATGAATTGGGGCCATTTTGGTGAAACGAGAGATTGCCTACGCTGATAGCCGTGTGATATATTCATACTTTGCCTGTCAGTAAATTTGACAAGCTTCGGTCACGAGTTCTGCGAGGTCATGCTTGTCATAAATCCTATTTCGAGGTGTCCCTGTGAAGAGAAACGTCCTTTTGATGATGCTGGTGATCTTCAACACTTCGTGGGTGCGCGCAAACGAAGTGAGTAAACAAAAACAGGCCCTTCAGTATTTTCAGGCGATCAAGTTTTTCTGGAATGAGAAAGATGGAACCCTTTCCAATGGGAATAAAGGTACTCGGGGACACGAGAAAATATTCACAGATGAAAGCCTGAAGCATGTCAAATCGCTACCGAATCTACGTCACCTTCATCTGAACCATACCAGTATCACAGACGCCGGATTGGTCGAGTTAGAAGGACTCAATCAACTTGAATCGATACATTTGTGGGGAACGCGAATCAGCGACGCGGGTCTTGTGCATCTTGCGGGTTTAGAAAAACTTCAAAAGCTCGACCTTAGTTGGACGCAAGTCAAGGGGCCGGGACTTGCTCATTTAGGGGATCTCAATCGCCTTCAAGAATTGCAGTTGATAGGTATCACTATTACCGACGAAGCTCTGAGGCACTTAGTGCCTTTGAAATAATTACGGTCACTGAATCTCTGGCATGCCAAAGGATTTACCGGTCGAGGACTGGCCCACTTGCGTTCCATGGAACGTCTGCGCGAAGTCCAACTTGCTGGTAGCAGTGTGACAGACGAGGGACTCATTGGGTTAGCAGAACTAAAGCAGTTGAACTATATCGGATTTCGAAGAACAAGAATTACGGGAGCGGGATTGGTTCATCTCACTTCACTGCAAAAAATAACTTCACTCGAACTTTATGCGTCAAAAATTACCGATGCCGGATTAGCAGGCATCAAAGAAATGGACCAGCTTCAGAGGCTGAATCTCTACGAAACGGGCATCACGGATGAAGGTCTCGTGCATCTACAAGGATTGCAAAATCTTCGAACTCTGAATCTCGCCAGCACGAAGGTGCGTGGGCCAGGATTGGTCCATCTGGCGATGCTTCCCAGACTGGAAGAACTGCAACTCGGCGGCATGTCACTGACTGATCAAGGATTAGTCCATGTGGGTAAGATGCATTCGCTGGTTAAGCTTGAATTTTTGGGTGATACAAAAATGATTTCCGATGATGGACTCGTTCATCTGACCCACTTGACGAAACTCCGCGAGCTCAAATTAGGCTATGCTGGCTCACCGATCACCGATGCAGGCATCGTACATGTGGCCAATATCAAAGGTCTGCAGCGTCTTGATCTCTCGCAGTGTAAGATCACTGATGTGGGAGCGGCTCATTTAACAAAATTGAAATCGCTCAAATACCTCAATCCTCATAATTCAAGGATCACGCCTGCAGGTAAGGCCAAGCTGGAAGCCGCATTACCAGAGGTCTATATTTTTCTGGATGCCGAACCGTAGTCAGATTTTTTATCAGATCACTTGATAATACAAAAAAGAACCTCAGGACCGTTTGTTGTACATGTGGTTCTTTCCCGTTACATCGAACCTAGTTTGGAAGTGCTGGACCGTCGGGTTCTGCCCGAGTTACTCAAACTCAATTATGAAGCAATCGAGGACGGACGCTATCACTGCCCTGCCCGTCATTTCTATCCTGAGTGGAAAACTTATTCCAGTTCTTCAGGGATTTCTAACGGTGGACAATTTGAGCGTCGTCGCAGCCAGTTGATGCTGCGGAGGGCTGGTTTTTGTGAAATGATCCAGCGTTCGAGTTGAAACTTGCCCGGAAAGTCAACCAACAAGATTCCAATGATAATTGTCACAAGCCCCTGGCCCGGCAGTGCCAGTAATAAGATTCCGACACCAATAAAGAGGAAGCCGAAAAGGTTTTTACCTGTCAGTAGAATGACTCGAACGACAGGGTGCCGCGAAGCCCAGGGCAGAGATCCTCGTTCTTTACGCATGAAATAGTCAACCGGAATTCGGACCACCAATATCGGAATCAGAATGATTGTTCCGATGAACGTGATTACCGAAGCGAAGGCTAACCATCCCAGTAATTCGGGAGACAGTTGCATTCTTTTTCTCGAATCTTAGTCTTGTAAATTAAATTCGCATTGATCAACGTAAGAAGAGATCTTCCTCTTCGTTGTCAAAAACAATAATCAAACTACAAGGAGGTAATATCGTGTCATAGTATGATTGCACATTTTATGACTAGAGTGCAATCCAAGTTGCCATAGGGAATGGTTTGTCAGATCAGAGAGATAGCTCTATTTTATTGCTTCAGAAAATCGGAAAACGATTTAAAAGGGCACTAAATTTGTTTGATCCTGGATAGTCAGAAAGAAGGAGTCTGGTTCTTCGGGTAGGGAGTTGTCTTCCAGGTCGATGTTTAATTTCCCGGAGAGATGCCTGCGAACTTTTGGAGACAGGGGATTTTCCACCACTCCTTCGTCTTCATGGCGGAGTTCGTAATCAATAGCAGACCAGAAGTTCAACTGACTGTCATCTTGATCGGGATCAGATAATTCAATGAGTGATAACTGACTTGATCGATCAAAAATACTTTGCTCGTCTATCGTGGACTCCACAAACGAGTTTTGATTGCTAGAGTTGATGTCGATACGAATGGTACCGAGAACGACAGGACTTATGGTATCGCCTTCTAAATCGACGACCTGCGGATCGAGATGTTCATTTGGACTGTCTATCGTTTTATCTACGGTGATTACTGTGACAGGAATTAGTAACGGCCCAGTCTGAGTATTTTCGTTTAATAAATCGATCCAATATTCGTGAAAAAATTGTGGATAAACTATGGCTGATTGATCGAGTTTGCTCTTGCCATAGTTTCTGGCAAACAAAAATAAATCTTTGAAGTTGACACGATTATTATTGTCCAGATCCGTTAGCCAGGAAAAGTTTGAACTCGACTCGCTGGTGATAGAATTGTAGGTACTGACAAAAAGTATTAGATCGCGAAAGTTGATCTTGTCGTCATCGTTTATATCAAAGGGATTGGCCCAGATTTGTGTGGTGGGTGAGGGACCGTGTAGCTCTTCACTGGGAAAATCTCCCACAAAACGGATTTCTGAGTTTTTCACCAAAAAGTCAGGGCTTTGCGAATTTAGGCCCTGTCCTTGTAGATTCAAGTCAATCGCATCGTTTGAGGTAGATTCAAATTTAATGCGAGCAAAGAGCAAATACTGATCATCACCCACATCGGTCGTGCTGGTCTCTGCAGACAAATTTTCAATGGTTCCACTCAGATCATTAATGGTGCCTGTCTGATTCTCTGTGAAGGCAGCACCATATTCGATAGAGGTAGCGGTTGTAATATCGGTATTATAAGTGAAATTGAGATTCGCTGAGAAAATTCCAAGATCCGTCGTTGATGGCGAGCTGATCCAAATTTCGACCCAGTAATTGCCCCACTCATCAATCCACGTCAGGTTTTCGGGGAGTGAAGTTCTCTCACCATTGACTGAGGTCGGAGTTTTAGAATTGACGACCCGCAAATCAATTTGTGTGAATGGAGCCTGAACTTCAAACGCACCGATATCGACTGTGCCATCAATAATTCGGGCAGAGCCAGTTCCGCGTTGATCATTGGTTAAACCAGCAGCATTAGCAGCGTCATTATCACCAGCATTGATGGCCGCGCTACCAGCCAGTAATGTATGGGTCTTACTGGGACCACCGTTGTCTCTGAGAACGGGGTCGAGTAATCCATCAATACTGTCCTGAATTATATTGGTGTTGCCTATATAATTACCTTCGATTTGAGGGAATGTCGCTGCAGTATTTCCCGCCACGATACTGTTGGTGATAGTAGTTTCTTCGGAGTATCTCCCTTGCCGAGAATCAACGATGCCCCCCCCTGACTGTTCTGCTGAATTTCCTGTAATGGTACTGTTCGTGATTTCCAATTTATTTATGGGATGTGCTACTAAAGTGGAAGTTGTAGATATAAGAGGATTAAGTTCAGGCGAGCCAACCTCATTTGTGGTTGCTGGGTTGGCATGTTCTTCGATAGAAGGATTATGAATTACTGTATCGCTAATAAAATAATCGGAGCTGTATATGCCACCTCCCAAACCACCAGCATGATTCTTTGAGATTGTACTATTCTTGATAGAGACATTACCATCAAGGCTATAAATTCCGCCACCATTAGATGTCGCAATATTGTTATTCAGCGTGCTATGCTTAAACGTTAAACTGCCTAAACGGACCTCAATGCCTCCTCCCACCAAAGCTGTATTGTTTGAGATAGTACTCTTCTCAATATAAAGATTGTGGTAATTGGAAATTCCACCACCTTTAGAGCCTGCAATATTATCTGAAACGGTGCTCTCCTTAATTGTGAGGCGGTCATGATTTTTGATTCCTCCACCTGAACGAACTGCTGAGTTATTCGAAATGGAACTGTTTCTTATTTCCAGCAAACCACTTAAATTAAAAATTCCACCTCCATCATCTACTGCAGTATTACCAGTAAAAGCACTATCGACAATTGTGAATTCCGATTTTATTCTCTCGGAATTCTCATTTGTAATTGATGAATACAAGATAACGTCAATCCACCATGGACTGGGGCCTTTTGTATAATTACTGAATAAACCCCCTCCATTCATCGCAGAATTCTCAGTGAAGCTGGTGTCTGTGATTGTGATCGAGTTAAATTCTAAGTCATACTTTGGAAGAAATACAGGTAAGACTATTACTTCTACTATTTCATATGTTGGTAAAGATATGTCTCCACCGCGTGGTATAATCCGGTACCTAATTTGTGGTTCAGGTTGTTCGCGGAGTTTATACTTGGAGACTCCTTGCAGAGTATAGATGCCACCTCCGTCTTTTGTAGCAACGTTTCGGTAGAAGGTACTCTTCGAAACAACTAAATCCTGAGTGGAATTATAAATTCCACCGCCACTTTCATTTGCTAGGTTTTCAGCGAATGTAGTTTCGTTAATCGTCAACAAGCCAGCTGCATGATAGATCCCTCCACCGTTTTTAAGGGCCTTATTTTTTGAGATTGTGCTGCTAAAAACCGAAAGGTTTTCATGGTTGAGGATCGCACCACCATTCTCGGCATAGCCGTTTGTCATTGTGAGACCACTGATATCAACATTGATGGTTGTCTCCGCGTCTCCATCATTGATATTGAAGATGCGGTTATCGCCACTAGCATCAAGAGTGAGTTGATCTGCGCCAAGACCATTAATCGTCAGGTCATCGGAAATCAGCAGCTCACTATCAAGAATAATTGTCTGACCAGCAAGCGCGGCGTCGAACGAAATAGTGTCCGCGCCGACATTCACGTTTGCCAACTCGATTGCTTCTCTAAGACTGCCGGTACCGGAGTCGTTGGTATTCACAACCGTGAATACCGTTAATAGGGTACGGTCTTCTAACCTTTCTGCAGCAGTTCGGGAAACGAAAGCGGTTGCTTCTCGGAAGCTTCGCAGCCGAGAATGTTTTCGCTGTGATTTAATGCGTCTGGTAGAGCCAGCGCGTAGCCTGTTTGACAAAGAAGTAAGCCAGTTGAATTGAAACATATGGGAAATATCCGGTGGGGATCGGGTAGGTCTTTTGTCAAGAAATTTTCGAATATATATACTACCTCGGTGTGGACTAATAGCAATCATGAACCAATGAAAACACCGGGTTTTTGTGGGGTAAAGAATGTGATTACAGTGATGGGAACTTTTTCTTCGTAGAAACCTCTATATGCACGAGTCAAAAGACTTGTGACGTTTTGATCACTTTAAAAGGGGACTAACTCAGTTTCATCCTGGATAGTCAGAAAGAAGGAGTCTGCCTCTTCGGGCAGGGAGTTGTCTTCCAGATCGATGTTCAATTCCCAAGAGGGAAGCCTGCGCACTCCGGGAGGCAGGGTGTCTTGCATGAGGCCTTCGTTTTCATGTTCGAAACCCAACAGATGTCCGAGTTCGTGCATGATGACCGACCAGAGATCAACGTGTCCCGCGGCATCAGTTTCGGGCAGGGCGATGAGTGATAACTGACTTTCTACTTGGAACTCGCTATTGTCACCAGGCGTCGCGTCCACAAACCAGCCGTAACCCGCGGCGTTGGCGTCGATATAAATCGTACCGGAAACAGCGCGGCCCAGAGTATTGCCTTCGAGGTCAACGACCTGAATGTCAATTTGCTCCAGCGTTTCATTCTGGCTGGGGTTAAGCTGAGGACTGACATGTTCGACCACATTATTCAGTGCGGTGTCTGCCGTTGATTGTGAGAGAGTCTCGGGTGCCAACTGTGGCTCACCCTGAGTGGTATCGACCAGCAGTTGATTGTTCCAGGCATGAGGAAAATTCTGAGGATAGACGATCGTTGGATGATCAAGTTTTCTTTTACCGTAGTTACTGGCAAATAAGACCAAATCTTTAAAGTTAACTCGATCACTTTGATTCAGATCAGCAAACCAGGAATAATCTGAACTCGATTCACTGGGAATCGTGTTATAGACGCTGGCGAATAACATCAGATCTTTGAAATTGATTGCATCGTCATCGTTTAAATCATAGGGGTTTGCGTAGATTTTTGTATTGGGTGAGGAGCCATGAATCTCTTCGCTGACTACATCTCCGGTAAACAATATTTCTGGACTGTGGATCGCAAACTCGGGAGTTTGCTGATTCAGACTTTGACCGGCAAGATCCAAGTCAATGTTATCATCGTCAGTTGACTCAAATCGAATGCGGGCAAAGAGTACACATTGATCATCGCTAACATCGGTCTGGCTTGTCTCTGCTGATAAGTTTTCAATTGTTCCCGTCACATCATTGATCGTTCCTGTTTGATTCAATGTGAATGCTGAACCATATTCAATTCTAGTAGCCGTGGTAATTGCAGTGTTGTAACTCAGATTGAATGCAGCCGATAGAATTCCTAAATCGATTGTAGAAGGCGTACTAATCCAGATTTCTAACCAGTAACCACTCCATTCATCTATCCAGGACAGATTTTCGGGGAGTGTGGATCTTTCACCGTTGTTATGAGTGGGAGTTTTTGAATTGACGATTCGTAAATCGATCTGGGTATGGAAAATTTGTACTTCGTATGCGCCTAGATCAACTGTTCCTCCAATAATACGATCAAAGCCAGTTCCTCGTTGGTCTGTCGTGAGCTTACTGTCATTAGCTACAGCATTATCACCAGCATCAATGGCAGGACTATCTATCAGTAAGGCATGCGTTTGGGTGAGACCACCATTGTCTCTCAGAACGGGGTCGATTAATCCTATGATACTATTCTGTACAATGCTGGAGTTGTTTGTAAAGCTTCCATTGATTTGTGAATCATCTGGCGCTATATTTCCTGCGAGAATACTATTCGTCAGAGTCACTGAGTTTTGTCGGCTGTAAATTCCACCTCCAAAATGTGATGCAGAATTCCCTGTAATGGTACTATTAATGACGAAGACCGGTAGAGTACCTTGATAATAGATCCCACCTCCATAACCATTACGATCGGTTGTTCCTGTAACATTATTTCCCGACAGTGTGCTATTGATAATCAAGATCATTCCAGCTTCACTAAAAACTGCACCACCACCAAAGGTTGCCCTATTGATTGATATTGTACTGTTTCGGACTGTTACTGTTTCTCCGGCATAAATTCCACCTCCGTAATTCGCTGTGTTTTCTGAAAAGGAACAATCCGAAATCAACATGTTTCCACCAAGATTTGCGACGGCCCCTCCTCGATAACCAGCTGAATTCCCTAAAAAACTGCAATTGGTGATTTCGACAGTCTCTTCCTGCGAAAAATAATTCGCAATTGCGCCTCCGTCACTATTAGTTGCAGGCTTAGTTGCCAAGTTATTAGAAAAAGAACTCTGTTTTACAATCATCGATTTTTGGCTATGGTAAATCGCTCCTCCACCATTGCTCCCAGAGTTTTCAGAGAATGTGCTCCTCATGACCATAAGTGGAGACAGACGAGTAAAAATTCCTCCTCCCCAAACTGGAGCTGAATTTCTAAGAAAAGTGCTATCAATAACGTCTAATGAACCATTTGAACTAAAAATTCCCCCTCCTTGCCCCTGAGTGGTTGTGGCTGTATTTTCTAAAAATGTGCTATTGGTAACAGTTACAGTGCCTAAGTTATTGTAGATCCCACCACCATCAATCGATAAATTTTTTGTAAACGTTGTGTTTGTGACAGTCAGTGTTCCTTTAATATGATGAATCCCGCCGCCGTTATTGATGGCTTCATTTTCGGAGATCATGCTGTTTGAAATGGTAAGAATTTCTTTGTTGTGAATGGCACCACCATTAGCAGCGTATCCATTTGTCAGAGTGAGACCATTGATTTCTACATTTATCGTTGCATTCCAGTTATTATCATCCACATAAAAGATGCGGCTATTTTGATTACCGTCAATGGTGAGTTGATCTGCTCCGAGTCCGATTATAGTCAGGTCATCGGAAATCAATAGTTCCTCCGTAAGGGTGATTGTCTGACCGGTAAGCGTGGCATCAAAGGTAATTGTGTCCAAATTAGGATTCAGGTTTGCCAGTCTAAGTGCTTCTCGTAATGAAAGTTGACCGGGTGAGAAGTCATTGTTCTCAAGGTCTGATGTTGTATCAACCACAAGTGATAATGCCTGAAATTCAAATGCCCCTATGTCAATCGCATTCTCACTAAAACGCTCAAATAAGGAACTGCGTTGGTCTGTGATCAATCCTGCATTGATGCCAGCATTATTATCACCTGCATTAATGGCATCACTACCAGCCAGTAACGCATGGGTTTTCGTGGGGCCTCCATTGTCTCTGAGGATGGGGTCAATCAGTCCATCAATGCTATCCTGGATGATATTGGAATTGCCGATATGACTTCCATAAACCTCCGGGGTAGAGTCTGCAATATTTCCAGCGATCAGACTGTTTGTAATCGCAGGTGTCACAAAATGGCTATAAATCCCGCCACCCTGGTTCGTCGCTGAGTTTAGAACGATGGTACTATTGATGACCGTCAGCGATAAATTGCCGGAAGAGTAGGAATATAGGCCACCACCCACATTAGATGAGTTGTTTCCAGAAAGCGTAGTGTTGGTGATAGTTACCCTACCGGTTGAGTTATTAAAAACAGCGCCTCCTGATATACCAGTTGTATTTTCTGTGAGCGTACTTCTGAGAATTGAGAGTGTTCCCCGATTGCCAATGCCGCCAGCGGTCCTTGTTGCTGTGTTTTTGTTAAACGTACTATCTTCAACAGTCAGAGCAGCTAAATTATTGTAAACTCCTCCACCGCTATTCATAGCAGAGTTTTCGATGAAGGTGCTCTCAGAGATCGACATGATACCGCTTACAATATTGATTCCCCCACCATGCGATTTTGCATGGTTCTTCGAGAAATGACTCTGGGAAATGACAACTTCATAAATTTCTGGATGGTGAGAATTTGTGGCATGATGAATCCCTCCTCCATCAGCCGTCGCTTCATTTTCAATAAAAGTTCCATCTATCACAGTCATAGTGGCGATGGTATTATAGATTCCGCCACCATTTCTAGCTGAATTTTGGATGAAAGTGGAGTTGGATACGAGATGTACATCGCTTATTGTATTAAAGATTCCTCCACCAAATCTCGTTGCCGTGTTACCCGAAAACAGACTGTCACTAACTCGCAAGGATCCATAAAAGGTGCTATAAATCCCTCCCCCTGATCCAAAATAGCGAGGGTCTGATGCTGTATTCTCTGAAAAAGTAGAACCATCAACTGTTAGTATGCCGCCACGACTAAAAATCCCAGCACCGTCTGATGCTTCATTGAGAGAAAAATTGCTTTGTGAGACAGTTAATGAACCTGGTGAAATATAGATCCCCCCACCACTGACAGCTTTATTTTCAGAGAATATGCTATCTGAAATGCTCGAAGAACTATTGGCGATTTCGAATTCATTCTGGTAATAAATTCCGCCACCGTAGGTTGTAACATCGTTATTAGAAACATTGCTGTTTTTGACGATTAAGGTGCCATTGTTACTATAGATTCCACCCCCATGAGATGATTGATTTTCGGTTATAGTAGAGTTGAAAACAGATAAGTCTCCCTCTTTTGTGTAAATCCCTCCACCAAAAAATTGTCCTTCATTTTTGGTGATAGTGGAGTCGACAATTGAAAGAGTTTCTGAATTCCGAACCGCACCACCGTAGTCTGAAAATCCATTGGTTAAATTAAGACTACTGAATTCAACTAAAATCGATGTATTGGTATTTCCATCATCAATATCAAAAATGCGGCTGTTTTTATTTCCATCAAGTGTGAGTTGATCTGCTCCAAGACCTGTGATGGTCAAGTCGTCAGTAATTATAAGTTCATTCGTAAGAACAATGGACTGACCAGAGAGGCTGGCATCGAAGGTAATGGTGTCTGCGCCTGCGTTGGCATTTGCCAACTCGATTGCTTCTCTGAGACTGCCTGTTCCAGAGTCGTTCGTATTCACAACAGTGAATGCTGTTAATAGCGTACGGTCTTCCAATGATTCAGTAACGAACTTGGAAACAGAAGCCTGTGCGAAAGGTGCTTGAACACGGCGATTTTGCTTTCGACAGTTTCTGCGGTTTCTGGAGTGAGGGATGCGGAGCTTATCCTTCAATGAGGAAAGCCAACGGAATCGAAACATATGAAAAAAATCCGGTTGGGGATTAGATTAGGTATATTGTAAATAAGGTTGGTTTAAGGTCACCTATACTAACACGATTTAGGGCAGATACAATGATCGTTTTATTACGATCGCAGCTGTAAATAGAGTGTTTTTATGAAGTAATGGTCTTTACTTATGGCGTTTTGGCCACTTTAAAAGGGGACTAAATTTGTTTGATCCTGGATAGTCAGAAAGAAGGAGTCTGCCTCTTCGGGCAGGGAGTTGTTTCCCAGATCGATGTTCAATTCCCAATCAGGAAGCCTGCGCACTCCGGGAGGCAGGGTGTCTTGCATCAGCCCTGTGTCTTCATGTTCGTATCCCAACAGATGGCCGAGTTCGTGCATGATGACCGACCAGAGATCAACGTGTCCCGCGGCATCAGTTTCGGGCAGGGCGATGAGTGATAACTGACTTTCTACTTGGAACTCGCTATTGTCACCAGGCGTCGCGTCCACAAACCAGCCGTATCCCGCGGCGTTGGCGTCGATATAAATCGTACCGGAAACAGCGCGGCCCAGAGTATTGCCTTCGAGGTCAACGACCTGAATGTCAATTTGCTCCAGCGTTTCATTCTGGCTGGGGTTAAGCTGAGGACTGACATGTTCGACCACATTATTCAGTGCGGTGTCTGCCGTTGATTGTGAGAGAGTCTCGGGTGCCAACTGTGGCTCACCCTGAGTGGTATCGACCAGCAGTTGATTGTTCCAGGCATGAGGAAAATTCTGAGGATAGACGATCGTTGGATGATCAAGTTTTCTTTTACCGTAGTTACTGGCAAATAAGACCAAATCTTTAAAGTTAACTCGATCACTTTGATTCAGATCAGCAAACCAGGAATAATCTGAACTCGATTCACTGGGAATCGTATTGTAGACACTGGCGAATAACATCAGATCTCGGAAATTAATTGCATCGTCATCGTTCAAATCATAAGGGTTTGCGTAGATTAATGTTTCTGGTGAAGGGCCATAAGCCTCTTCTATGGGAGAGCTTCCGGTAAAAACGATCTCTGATTGTCCGATCAAAAATTCAGGGCTTTGAGGATTCAGGTTTCGCCCTTGCAGATCTAGGTTGACCGCATCGTCAGAGGTTGACTCAAAGCGGATACGGGCAAAGAGTACATGTTGATCATCCCCTACATCAGACAGGCCTGTCTCCGCTGATAAGTTTTGAATAGTTCCCGTCACATCATTGATTGTTCCCGATTGGTTTAATGTGAAGGCAGCGCCATATTCGATACTGGTGGCTGTAGTAATCGAGGTGTTGTAACTCATGTTGAATGCAGCTGACAGAATTTCTAAATCTGTCGTAGACGGTGTGCTAATCCAGATTTCTAACCAGTAGCTACTCCATTCATCAATCCAACCAAGATTATCCGGGAGCGAGTTCGATTCTCCATTACTCAATGTGGATGTCTTGGAATTGACGACTTTCAAATCGATCTGGCTATGAAAAACCTGTACTTCGTATGCTCCTAAATCAACGACTCCTCCAAAAATACGATTAAAAGTAGAGCCTCGTTGATCGGTATCGATTTCAGCGTCGACGATTGCTGAATTATCACCGGAATTAATGGCGTTACTGCCAGGCAGTAACGCATGGGTTTTGGTAGGTCCTCCGTTGTCTCTCAGAACAGGATCAAGCAATCCTACGATACTATCTTGGATGATGCTACTAGTAGTGCTATTAGAATGAGTTATACTTATAGAGTTTTGAGGATTGGAGTCATTTGTAGGATTACCAGCGATGATGCTATTAATGATGCTAAATGGTGTAGAGCTAGTATAGAATCCTCCTACATAGTTCGCAGTATTTCCAGTGATTGTACTACTTATGATATTGACTGCTGTTGGCCCTTCAAATCGGCGTGTGTAGATGGCACCACCGGTAAAAATAGCACTGTTACCTGAAAGTGTACTGTTTACAATTTCGACAATTCCAAGACTGCTATAGAGAGCACCGCCATTGTTGCTGGAACTATTTTCTGAAAGCGTACTGTTAATAAGGGAAAGGTTTCCCCCACTTTCATAATAGAAAAAGCCACCGTTACTGATTCCACCACCATACAGTCTCGCGGAGTTTTGATTAAACGAACTATTCTTAATCGTCAGCGTTGTCCAACGGTTTGAAATTCCTCCCCCTATTCGATCAGAGATATTTCCTGCAAATGTGCTGTTAAACACAAATGCCTTTCCGCTATCAAAGTGTATTCCTGCACCGTTGCCACTTACAATATTTTCTGAAAACGTACTGTTCATCACAGATGCCATATGACTATCGTTTTTATAAGGTGACTCAAAATAGATTCCGCCACCGCTTGTCGCTGAGTTTTTCAAAAAAGTGCTGTTTGTGATATCCATTACTAAATTAGGAACAGGGCCACTGTTGACATAGCTGCTATTGAAGTGAATTCCAGCACCATTCGTCGCTGAGTTTTCTGAAAACGTAGAATGATTCACAATTAAATTGCCATCATAATTATAGATTCCGCCTCCATCACCTCTAGACGTTGTCGCTGAATTTTCTGAGAACGTGCTGTTCGTCACGGTTACGGTGCCGTTACGATTATAAACTCCACCACCATCATTTGCTGAGTTATTAGTAAATGTGGAGTTGTTGATTGTCAAAGCACCTCGAATATTATGAACGCCACCTCCATTATTTACAGTGCTGTCATCATATTGTAGTTCTGCTACATTGTTCCCAGACAGAATACTATCTGTAATAGTGAGGTTTTCATAATTGAGTATGGCTCCACCATTATCTGAATGGCCATTTATGAGTGAGAGTCCACTCAATTCGACGATAACTTCTGTTTCAGTGCTTGAGTCATCGATATTAAATATGCGATTATTGTTGTTCCCACTAATTGTGAGTTGGTTTGCACCGAGTCCTATGATGGTCACGTCATCGGAAATCAAAAGTTCATCCGTGAGAACAATTGTCTGACCGGCGAGACTGGCATCGAAAGAAATGGTGTCTGCACCCGCGCTAGCATTGGCTTGTTCGATTGCTTCTCTGAGACTACCGGTATCGGAGTCGTTGGTATTCACAACCGTGAATACCGTCAGTAGGGTACGGTCTTCTAACCTTTCTGCAGCAGTTCGGGAAACGAAAGCAGTTGCTACTCGTAAACTTCTTTGCCGCGCATATTTTCGCTCAGATTGAATGTGTCTCGTAGAGTCCGCGCGTAGCTTGTTCCGTAAAGAGGTAAGCCAGTGAAATCGAAACATATTATTAATATCCAGCGGGGATAAGGTAGGTTTATGGTAAGTAAAGCTGGTCTAAGGCTACCTATATTAACACGATTTAGGGCAGATACAATGATCGTTTTATTAAGATCGCAGCTGTAAATAGAGTGTTTTTATGAAGTAACGGTCTTTACTTATGGCGTTTTGGCCACTTTAAAAGGGGACTAACTCAGTTTCATCCTGGATAGTCAAAAAGAAGGAGTCTGCTTCTTCGGGCAGGGAGTTGTTTCCCAGATCGATGTTCAATTCCCAATCAGGAAGCCTGCGCACTCCGGGAGGCAGGGTGTCTTGCATGAGGCCTTCGTTTTCATGTTCGAAACCCAACAGATGTCCGAGTTCGTGCATGATGACCGACCAGAGATCAACGCGTCCCGCGGCATCAGTGTCGGGCAGGGCGATGAGTGATAACTGACTTTCTACTTGGAACTCGCTATTGTCACCAGGCGTCGCGTCCACAAACCAGCCGTATCCCGCGGCGTTGGCGTCGATATAAATCGTACCGGAAACAGCGCGGCCCAGAGTATTGCCTTCGAGGTCAACGACCTGAATGTCAATTTGCTCCAGCGTTTCATTCTGGCTGGGGTTAAGCTGAGGACTGACATGTTCAACCACATTATTCAGTGCGCTGTCTGCCGTTGATTGTGAGAGAGTCTCTAGTGCCAACTGTGGCTCACCCTGAGTGGTATCGACCAGCAGTTGATTGTTCCAGGCATGAGGAAAATTCTGAGGATAGACGATCGTTGGATGATCAAGTTTTCTTTTACCGTAGTTACTGGCAAATAAGACCAAATCTTTAAAGTTAACTCGATCACTTTGATTCAGATCAGCAAACCAGGAATAATCTGAACTCGATTCACTGGGAATCGTATTGTAGACACTGGCGAATAACATCAGATCTCGGAAATTAATTGCATCGTCATCATTCAAATCATAAGGGTTTGCCCAGATACTGACTCCATCGAATTGTCCTGAAATGGTTGTGGCAGGAATCTCACCAACTAAATGGACTTGCGCAGAGTTAATATTAAAGCCTAAGTCATAAGGGCCGATGTTTTTCCCTGAATAATCCAGTTCCACTTGATCCTCCGCCAGCGGTTCAAATTTGATGCGGGCAAACAGAAGATGGTCGTTGGATCCCAGATCCGATGTATTCGTTTCCGCAAACAGACCTTCGATGGCTCCTGTTGTATCGTTAATCGATCCGGCTTGATTTTGAGTAAAGCTGGCACCAAATTGAATTTCTGTGGCCGATGTATATTCTGTGTTATAATCGAGATTGAATTGTACGGAAAAGATCCCTTGATGAGTTGAGCTACTGGCATCAACCCAGACTTCAACCCAATAGGAAGACCATTCTTTCACCCACTCTACATTATCAGGAAGTGAACCTGCTTCGCCGTTGGGGCGTGTATTTGTAGGATCATGAACTACACGTAGGTCAACCCTGGCTGTGGCAGTTTCGTCATCAATGATAGTGACTTCGGCCTGATCATCGGCGAAGATGACATCACGACCACCTGCTTGAATATTAGACAGATTCACCAGGAAAGTTTCATCGCGTTCCAGCAGATCCGAATCCACGATGGAAATGGTAATGGTTTTTGATTGCTCACCCGAGTTGAAGGTCAGAGTACCGGCTGAGGTGAGATAGTCATTGGTCTGATTCGCACTTTGATCAGCGGTTGTAAAATCAACACTGACTGCGGAATCAACGGGTTGGTCGAGTGAAACCGCCACAGTGGCCGTGCCGGCATGTTCATCAACTGAAATGTCATTGATGGTAATCCTGGCTTGGTCATCATCTATGACGGTTACTTCTGCCTGGTCATCTATCAGAAGAATATCAGCGCCGTTCGTCTGCAGGTTGGAGAGTTTCACCAGAAACGTTTCATCAAGTTCCACCAGATCGGAATCGATGATCGAAATGGTAATCGTTTTGGTTTGCTCACCGGCATTGAAGGTCAGCGTACCAGAGTGCGAGAGATAATCACTAGGAGCAAAGGCTGACTGATCAGCGGTAGAGAAATCAAAATTGATAGCTGTTTGTACTGGTTGGTCTAATGACACGGTGAGTGTGATCGTTCCAACGTCTTCGTTCACAGTCAGATCGTTGATTGATAAGTTGGCTTGATCATCATCCATGATCGTGACTTCTGACTGATCGTCTGCAAAAGTCACTTGGGCACCGTTGGCCTGAATGTTGGTCAGGTTTACGAAAAATTGTTCCGTGCCTTCCACAAGACTGGAATCCAGAATGGGAATCGTGATGTATTTTGACTGCTGCCCTGGGAAAAACGTGAGCGTACCTGCCTGGGATAAATAATCTGTGAAGTTTGAGGCTGAATTGTCAGCGGTAGAGAAGTCAACACTGACTGTGGTATGAACCGGGCGATTCAGAGACACTTTCAGCTTAGCGGTTCCCGCCGTTTCATCGACTGAAAGATCGTCGATCGAAAACATGGCCTGATCATCATCGACGATGGTAATTTCTGCTTGATCATCTACAAGGATCACATCGGGGCTGCTGGTTTGCATATTGCGCAAATTGACTAGAAATGTTTCGAGTCCTTCGACAATGGAATTATCAAGAATCGAAATTTCAATCGTCTTCGATTGCTCTCCCGGATCGAAAATCAAAGTGCCTGATTGGAAAAGATAGTCGATTGAATTTAAGGCGGACTGATCGGCGGTGATAAAGTCGACACTGACAGAGGTGTCAACGGGCTTCTCTAGAGAAACAATAACGAAAGCCGTGCCCTCTGTCTCATTTACTGTGAGATCACTGATTGATAAAAAGGGGTCATCGTCGTCTACAATCGTGACTTCTGCCTGATTGTCTGTGAAAATAACGTCGGCGCCATTTGCCTGGATATTTGTAAGATTCACTAGAAAGGCTTCGTCGGTTTCCAGTAGGTCGTTATCTACTAGAGAAATCGCAATAGTTTTTGTTTGCTCACCCGGGTTGAAGGTAAGGGTGCCAGTTTGTGTCAAATAGTCATCCGGATTGTTGGCTGTTTGATTGGCGGTAGCAAAGTCAACACTGACGGATGTCGCAACCGGTTTGTCGAGAGATACCGTTAAGGTGGCTGTTCCTACAGATTCATTGATGGAAAGATTATTAATTGTGATCCCAGCTTGATCGTTATCTGTGATCGTCACTTCTGATTGATCATCTTCAACAATGACATCAACATCATTAGCCTGAAGGTTACTCAGACTGATCAAAAACATTTCATCCGCTTCAATGAGGTCGGTATCCACAATTGAGACCGTAATGGTTTTTGACTGCTCGCCAGGATTGAAAATCAGGGTGCCAGATTGTGATAAATAGTCTTCTGAATTAATAGCTGTTTGATCGGCGGTGGCAAAATCAATGCTGATAGATGTGTCAACAGGTTTGTCAAGAGTCACAATCACCGTTGCCGTTCCAATTGCTTCATCGACAGAAACATCATTGACAGAAACTTTGGCATGATCATCGTCCAGAATCGTGATTTCCGCCTGATGATCTGTGATGTTAACACTGCGACCATTGGCTTGCAGGTTGCTTAAGTTGACGAAGAACGACTCATCACTTTCAATGAGGTCAGAATTTACAATGGGAACTTCAATTGTTTTTGACGACTCTCCTGGATTGAAAATTAATGTATCCGATTGATGTAGATAATCACCAGGAGCAATAGCTGACTGATCGGAAGTGACAAATTCGACACTGACAGATGTGTCGACTTGCTCGTCCAGTGTTACAGTAATGGAAGCAGTTCCTGCAGATTCATTTATCGTAAGGTCACTGATAGAGAGATTGGCGCGATCATCATCTTGAATGGTGACTTCGCCCTGGTCATCTGTAAAAATAATATTGGCACCACTCGCCTGGATGTTGCTTAATTTAACCAGAAATGTTTCGTCAATCTCTACCAGGTTGGTATCTACAATCGAAATGGTAATCGTTTTGGACTGTTCACCCGGGGTAAAACTAAGTGTTCCTGACTGAGACAAATAGTCGTCAGGATTGCTGGCTGATTGGTCGATAGTGGAAAAATCAATGTTGACGGTAGTCTCAACAGGCTGAGATAACGAGACGGTTAAAGTCGCAGTACCTGCTGTTTCATCTACGGTGACATCGTTGATTGAAACACTGGATTGATCATCATCGTGTATTTTGACTATGGCTTCACTGTCTTCTAAGAGCACATCCTGGCTTGCTGATTGTAGATTGCTCAGTTTAAGTAGAAATGATTTTTCAGCCTCTACAATATCATTATCAATGATAGAAACGGTGATCGTTTTTGATTGTTCTCCCGCATTGAATATAAGTGTGCCCGAAGTTGCTAAATAATGATCTGGATTTAATGCAGACTGGTCGATGGTGGCAAAGTCAACTTGAACCTGATCGAATAACGGTTGATCCAAGGATACTGTTAAAGTAGCCGTTCCCTCATTCTCGTTTATGGAAACATCATTGACAGAAACTTTGGCATGATCATCGTCCAGAATTGTGATTTCCGCCTGATGATCTGTGATGTTAACACTGCGACCATTGGCTTGCAGGTTGCTTAAGTTGACGAAGAACGATTCATCACTTTCAATGAGGTCAGAATTTACAATGGGAACTTCAATTGTTTTTGACGACTCTCCTGGATTGAAAATTAATGTATCCGATTGATGTAGATAATCACCAGGAGCAATAGCTGACTGATCGGAAGTGACAAATTCGACACTGACAGATGTGTCGACTTGCTCGTCCAGTGTTACAGTAATGGAAGCAGTTCCTGCAGATTCATTTATCGTAAGGTCACTGATAGAGAGATTGGCGCGATCATCATCTTGAATGGTGACTTCGCCCTGGTCATCTGTAAAAATAATATTGGCACCACTCGCCTGGATGTTGCTTAATTTAACCAGAAATGTTTCGTCAATCTCTACCAGGTTGGTATCTACAATCGAAATGGTAATCGTTTTGGACTGTTCACCCGGGGTAAAACTAAGTGTTCCTGACTGAGACAAATAGTCGTCAGGATTGCTGGCTGATTGGTCGATAGTGGAAAAATCAATGTTGACGGTAGTCTCGACAGGCTGAGATAACGAGACGGTTAAAGTCGCAGTACCTGCTGTTTCATCTACGGTGACATCGTTGATTGAAACACTGGATTGATCATCATCATGTATTGTGACTACGGCTTGACTGTTTTCAAAGATCACTTCAAGGCCATTGCTTTGAAGATTGGTCAGATTAACCAGAAATGATTTTTCAGCCCCTACAATAGAATTATCTACGATGGAAACAGAGATTGTTTTTGATGTTTCTCCAGGTTCAAAAGTGAGTGTTCCTGAAGTCGCAAGATAGTGACTTGGGCTCATTGCAGACTGGTTGGCAGTTGAATAGTCAACTTGAATCTGATTGGATAAGGGTTGGTCCAGCGAAACGGTTAAGATTGCTGTTTCCGCATTCTCCTCAATGGTGATATCTTCAATATTGAGAACAGTAAGATCATCATCCTCGATGATTCCGAGGCCTACTGATTTTTTTAAAACGGTTCCACTAGAAGGGTTTGTGAGATGAACGAGAAAGGTTTCTGAACCCTCATAATCATAATCACCATTGACGAGGACAGTAATGGTTTGTGTCTGTACGATTGCATCTGGATCTGCAAGAAATGTAACGGTGCCAGATTTAAAAGCATAATCATGATCGGCAAGCTTGGCTGATAAATCCAGGGTTGTAAAGTCGACCATTGAATCAAAGTTTAAATCGCCGACTACCTGTCCACGACGTTCTATGTTAAAGGTAAAGACTGTTTGGTGAGGTTCGTCTCCTTCAGCTTGAATGACATCACTGATAACAATTTCAGGAGTAAAAGGGCGGAATACATAGAATTTTCCTATATCGTCACCAGCCTCATCATTGAGTGGTGCACCGACAATCACTTCTGAATCGGAGAAAGCAACCGCATATCCAAAGAAGTCTTGAAATACACCGTCTTCAGCAAAAAGTGTTTGTGATTGAACCCATTCGTCATTAATCAATCTGTAAAGGAAAGCGGCTCCAGAATCGGTCTCTTTTCCATCACTAAACTGCGATCCAATTACCAGTGTGGATCCAGAAATGCGAATCGAAAAGACAGATCTATCAGCGTCATCTGATTCCGGTGGTGTTAGCTTTTGTTGAAATTCCCAGATTCCTGCATTATTAACAAAAAGGTATGCAGATCCCTTGTTGTCATCATCACCAAAGGCGACAACCCCCAGATGATCTCCATCGACATGCAAATCAGAACCGAAGAGATCATTATGCTCACCGTCAGGCGGTCCGAGAATCTGTGCCTCGTGCCAGATTCCGGCGGCTTGATGAAAAATATAGATTGCACCAGCGTCTTCAGGAGACTCAGCTGCTTTAGCACCGACTGCTGAGATGAAGATGGTACCATTGTGAATGACTGCCGAAGAGCCAAAACGGTCAAGTATATCGTGATTAGATGCCGTTAGAATTTGCGACTCGGACCAATTGCTACCGCTTCTGTTAAAGACATAAACGGCACCATCATCACGGTCGAACGGGGAGTCACTGTTCCGGAAACTGGCTCCGACGATAATAGTATCATTTTCGATGGATACAGAACTTCCAAAGTGGTCATTGGGCTCTCCGTCCGATGCCGTTAATTTTTCTTCGAATTCCCAGATGGAACCATTGAGCCGGTAGACGTAAGCGGCACCACTATCTTTACCCAAAGCATCTTCCAGGTAGGCACCAATGACGAGAGTGTCACCATCAATGGAAATACTGGATCCAAACTGATCGCCGGCCCCTGCTTCAAGGAGAGTCAGTGTAGAATGATAATCCCAGGTGTCATCAGTGTCATTGTAGGGGGTGTTTTGATCGTTTCGATGATATATATAGACGGCACCTGCTGAGGGGGCCCTGAGATCACTATCGATGGCAGCCACAATCATGTAGTCACCATCAACCTCGATTTCGTTTCCGAAATGATCGCTGTCGGCGGTAGGGGCAGGGGGGATAATAGTTTCAGATTGAACTAGATTGTTGTAATCGGGGGGCCTGGTGTAGCTGTAAACACGGGAGATATCCGAGTTAAAATGTTTGTCAAGCAGTGCCACGAGCAGATTGTTGTTCTGAAAGGCGACTGTTGAACCCAAGCCTCTGTCATACAATTCGGAGACTTCAGGTAAATTGATCCGCGATTCCTGAATCTGATCCCAACCATCAGAACCGTCGTAAATATAAACGGAATTTGATTCTGGACTGGTTGATGAAGCGCCGACCACAATCGTGGTGCCATCAATATCGACACTGCCTCCAAAGTCTTGAGTGTTTGACGCAACCCGAATATATTTATCATGGTTATAGATCTTTGCTGGGATGACTTTATATTCTTTGGGATTATCCCAACCTTTTGAGCCATCAAAAATATAGATTGACCCAGAAAAAAAACCTGAATCACTGTCTCTAATCGCACTGATGACTATAGTATTCCCATCAATGGCAACGGATGTCCCGAAAAGATCATCATCTCGAGAATCATATCCAGTTAATTTAATTTCAACTGCATTTTCCCAGCCATCTTCTCCCTTGAGATAGAGATAAGCAGCGCCGCGATATGATTCGTCTCTATAGGCACCCACAATGATTTTGTCTCCATCAATATCAATAGCATATCCGAAATTATTTTTCATCGTAGTGTCCGAAGCCTTCAGAACTGATCTGGTGGGGGATGAAGTCGACCAGTCGTTACCATTTCTGGTGAATACGTAGACCTGGCCTGCCTCACTTGGGTCAGTGGTACTGAAGGGATCGCTGACAAGGATGGTGTCATTTTCAATCGCTACAAAATCTTCAGCATTTAGAGCCCCATCAGGATACCAGGAAATAAAAGTACCAGTCCTGGAGAGTAAAGGGGTAATCTGAGGGCTAAAAGTCGACCAGTCGTCTCCTGTCATTTCATAGGAGTAGACTTCAGAGAAACCTGATTTCATCTGGGCAGCAATCAGAAGCGTGTTCCCATCAATGTCGATACTGTGACCAAAACCAGTAGTCAATTCAGGATCTGGTGCAGTGAAAGTTGTCTCATAAATCCAGTTGTCATCAGTCGAATCAAACAATGTATTTCCATCATCTTTGGCATATAGATAGACGACCCCGTTGGCTGAACCAGTTTCAGTGCCGGGTGCGGCAATCAACATATATTTTTCGCCTATGACAATTCTTCGGCCATATCTATCACCACCATTGTGTGCCGTCTGGCTGACAGCATGACTGATTTCATGAATCAGTTGATAGCTATCGTTTTGATCCAATTCAAACCCATAGATCATTCCACTTTCGATGCTCTCTGTGTCAACCCGAGAGGCTCCAGCCAGAATTGTGGTACCAGAAACAGCAACAGACTCTCCAAAGAGGACATTACCGCTGACTGGTGCATTCAATACCGTTCTTGATGCCGTACTTGGATCCCAGTTTGCCCCGTTTTTGGTGTAGACATACACTTCCGATGAGGATGACAGAAATACGTCACGGAAAGTTCCAACAACAAGGTGCGTATCTGTCAGGGCGATTGATGCGCCAAAATGTTGGGTTAAGGGTTCACGAGGAAAAATAACTTCGGTGGTGGGAAGAGTAGACCAGTCCGATCCGCTCTGTGTGAAAATATAAGCCTGACCAGAATAACTTCCTGTATTGGTGTTGGTGGCACCGACTGCCAGCTGATTCCCATTGAGTGCTACTGATTGTCCAAAGTGCAGATTAGGTTTAGCATCCGAAGCTGTGAGCTTCACCTCGTGAGGCGCGATGGATGTCCAGTTGTTTCCCGTTTTTGTATAGATCAGGACAGCCCCTGCGCGTGATCCTTCTTCAGAATCAAATGCTGTTCCAATTACAATAGTATTTTCCTGTATTGTCACCGAAGTAACCGAGGCTTCAGTTAATTTTCGCATAGCAGGGGCAGACCAGTCTACTCCCGTTTTCTCGAATACATAATTTCCGACGACGATAGTCTCTTCATAAACTGCAATAAGTGAAGTTGCTTGACGTGAATGATAGTGCAGGCGAGGGATTAAAATTGATTCTCTGCGCGGGGGTGAAGATACCCAGTCATCACCGTCTCTGGAAAAAATATAAACAATCCGACTTGAATCGCCGTAGGGACCAAGGAAGGCACCAATCAGAATCGTATCATCATGGATCGCGACAGAAGCCCCAAAATACTCCAAGTCTGACCGATTGTCGTGTCGTAGGATTGTTTGAAAATCCCATGTATCGTCTGCGGAATCTTCCGGAGTTTCATGCTGATTTCTGGTGTAGACATAAGCTAAACCAGGCCCATTGTCAGTAGTTCCAATATTGTTCGGGACGCCTATGACAAGAACATTTCCATCGATAGCGAAATACCTGCCTGCGTGATCATAAGAATGATTTGCAAATCCAATATCTGCCTTCAGTTCCTGCTGAAAACTGAAATCCGATTCATCATTGGTGATCACACCAGTAGCGTCTAATGTCGTTCCATTACCTTTCAGTACGCTTCCCCCTGTGGCGTTGCTTAAACGTCCGAGAAACGTTTCTGTCGCTTCGAAATGAGTGTCACCGAAAATTGGAACTTCTACCGTCTGGCTTTGTCTGGTTGCTGAGGGACTGGCATTAAAATCGAGAACACGGACTGTCGAAGCATAGTCTTCGCCTGCTGTCGCTGTTCCATCAATTGTGTTGAACAAAACCTGTGTGAAAAAGTTGAGATCTCCGGCTGACTCTCCTGTGCGAGTGATTGTGAATTCAAGGTAATCTGTACCGTCATGTCCTTCTATAATCTTTGTGCCTTCTATATTGAAGGTTGAGCCTGGCAGGTAGTCATCATTCAGGATGGTTCCCATGCCTGTGTCATCAGAAATTATCAACGTAGAAGGAAGTGAATCGCCGTTAATTTTAGGGTCGCTGATTACCAGTGAGAACGTTTCATCCGGTTCTTTATCATCATCATCCAGAGGATGAACTGTAACCGTCGTCGATATCTCTCCTGCTTTGATCGTTACCAGCTTGTTTTCAAAGTAAGTGTAATCACCAAAAAATCCACCTTCTTCTGCGGATCCTGCGACGGTTGTCGCTAAAAAAGTGATATCTGAACTGGCAACCTGGTTAAGTGTTATTTCAAAAGATAGTGTGTCATTTTCATAAGCAGTTGCATCACTGACACTGAGGGATACTGCCTCGTTATCAATAATGGTCGCGATACCGATATTTTTCTCTATGATTGTATTAGGTGAAGTCGTGGAAATGAGTAATTGAAAGGTCTCATTTCCTTCGACTTCTAAGTCATCATGGATCAAGACAGACATTGTCGTGGTTTGTGTCGTTGCTGTGGTTGAAGCGGAGAAAGAGAGGGACCCGGTAACCGAATTGTAATCAACATCGTATCCATTTGCTGTTTCATCCTGTGTTGTGAAATCAATCTCAACTCTACTGTTAAGGTCTCCTGGATTTATGCCAGTCCGCGTCAGTGTGAAGTAAACGAGGGGTAATCCTGCATCTTCTTCGATGGTCACATCATCAATACTAATTACCGAGGTCAGCATCGTGCGGTCTTCGAGGTGCTCGCAGCCGATCATCTGTCGGCTTAGTGCTGGCTGGTATCGATTGAGGACACGTGAGCGTTGATGGCGATGATGACGGGGGCGGAATGGTCGACAGTGGGAGGCAATCGACTTTAACCAGTTGGTTAACAGCATCGGGGGCAGGTTCTTTCAGTTATCTCTAAAACTTTCGCAACCTTGACTTTTCAAGCGGTTTGCGAGAGTGGGCATTGGTTGTTTGGGTAGGTAGTTTGGTAAGTGGCGAAAACCGAGCAGGGTTTTTAAAGTATCTGAACCACATTGTCATGCACAAAGGTATCATCTCCTAGTGCTTGATTCCAGCGCATTCTACTTAAATTAAGACATTTTCATATTGTTTTGAGACGCGCTTGAAATTAGTGGTGATTTCAACGAAGGGGAATCCAATTCCCTCTCTTTCTGTAGGCTTGATCAAAGCAAAATGTCTCTCGCAGGGGCCAGTGTTGATCGAGGACGATCCAATTGCTGTTGTTGAGAATTTCCCTAATTTATTGGTTAATTGGCGATTAAAACAAATCTGTTATCTGGTCTTGAGATGAGTTGATTTGACTTAAAAGTCCTGATCCGTGACTTCCTGTGATTCTTAGAATATAAAGAAGCTTAAAAATTTGGTGAAACTTGTGGATCCACAATATTTTCACCGATATGATGGGTGCTAAGTAGACAATAGAGCACTCAGCCTCGATCTCATACGTCGTTCACGAGAATCACTCATTTCGGAGTAATAACAATGGCGGACTCAAAACAGAATGCGACCCCTTCAGAATTCAATTCTGAGAATAAGCAAACCGTCAATAAAAAAAAGCGATCGCCTCTGGAACGTGTCATCGTTTGGGGATTGATTTCCGTTGCTCTGATTGTGGTTCTTCTCGAAGTGAATGCCCGCTATGGTTACAGCAATACGCTAACTGAAATGCAAAACCGCATCGCTCAGGAAGCAGACGGCAAAGAGTTTTTACTCAAAGACGCCAAAGCGATGGTGAAAGGATTTCCGTATGGGGATGAACGGCTGACTCAAAGCGGAAAGCAATTGCAATATCGCTGGTTCAGTTTGTTTCGAACTTATGCGATTCAAATCTCGGTCGGAATCGATGGAGAAGTCCTTTCTCTGGAGACTGATGTTGAACAGTTCGATGATAAGAATTTAAAAGCCGAATCTTCGAAGCCGTTGGTTCATCGACCGGCCCTTCCGGAAAACGGTCTGAGCTCGAAATTTGAGAATGTGGCAGTCCTGAAGACTGACAAACTCGAATCTCAGTATCCCAATATGAAGGGAATGCTCACAAGAGAAATCGTACGACAGGCTTTCTTGATTGGCGCTCGAGAGGGGCTTGGCTTGAAGACACGCGATGCGTCCTTGCGAGGTGAGGTTCTTTTAATTGACAATCCTGAAACTTTCCCTCTGAAGCTGATCACGCAGATTGATCCCAGCCGGGAGGTGACTATCGATTTAGAGCGTCCTTACAAAAACAAGCCTCCTTTTCACTGGTATTCCGAACCCTTTATTCTACCACAAGAACTCGGTTTCGAGGTTTTAATAGAAAAAACAGAAGAGTTTTCCCGCAAAGACTTTGTCGATGCATTGAAACAGGCAGGTTACACAGGTAAGGCTCCTCAGTGGATTGAAGCATCAACTATTCCAGACACGTCGCTACAACGATTGAACGAATGGAACTTGGTCTCACAATATACTGTGATCCAGGATATGCATGCAGCGATCGAAAATGAGGGTGAATCCCCCGAACGTTTAGCTGTGCTGGTGCGGGCTTATGCCAATCTTGGCAGTTTGACCGAATCGCTTTGGAGTCCTGCTCATAAGGTCTTCAAGGCTCGGGCGTTGTTGTACGCAGAACGGCTGACGGCACGCAGAGAGGATTCACCCTGGGCATTGGCACATCGTGCCTATGCACGAGCCTTCGCAGGGCGTCATCGGAGTGCGCTGACAGATATCGAAGTCATTCGATCAGTAAAAAGTGAAAACTCTGAGAATAAACGACCTCTTCCCGATTGGGTTGATCTGATTGATGCGTATTGCGTTTACAAGCCTGATGTTTTGGACAAAGCTGTTAAAAATGAGGATACCAAACATCTGGCAATTTATTTGAGTAGCCTGCTGACAGATCCTGTTGCTAATGAAAAGCAGATGCTGACCATTACTGAGCAATTGCTTGAACTGGAACCGGCCTGCTGCCGGGCGATGGATCGACTTTGTGAGGTAAACTCCCTGGGGATTCTGAGGGTGGTCACCGAACAGCGCCTGGACACACTCTGGCCACAGATTTACCGAAAACTGTTAGAGGGTCATCTTCCTGATTCAGGCAAAGCTCCTATCGAAAAATATTTGTCGACTCCATTTAATTTGATCAGCGAACCTCAGTTACGGGTTCAAGTGATTGATTTCCTGAAAGATTCCGAATCAAAGGCAATGGAACCATCATTGAATGGTCTGGGACAATTACTCCAGGAAATCTCTTTTCTACATACACATCGGAAACTGAAACTCCTAACTGGGAATCTCAGAGTCAATGCTGATGACGTTCTTTCACAATCGCGACCTTTGGTCAAAGGGCATCCTTATGAGCAGTTTATTGAAAGCTATTCATCGAACCCAGATGAAGCGAAAGCCGCTTATGAGAAGTTACTCCAGTCTCACGACCCCCACGAACTGGAGTTCAATTCATTTCCGATGATTTTCAATAGTAACTATAAATTAAACTCACAAGCATACAATAAACTTTATATGGAAGCGGTTGAGAACGTTGATTTTGTGTACCAGGATCTATTCCGCCGAGTACTTTGTTTAAAAGAACTGGTTTCTGAGAATCGACAAGAGCAAAATAGCATGTTTGCTGGATTACTTCTGAGAGTCAGCCCTCACATGCCGCAAACTGTGGCCTTAAACATCGATACAAACAGAGAATATGTCGAAAAACACAATGCTGAGTTAATGGAGAAATATGGAAAGAACCCCGTTGTTTTAACGGCCTTAGTTAATAGACATCTCGCAGATTATAACGATGCCAAAGCAGAGGAACTTCTTCAACGTCGAATTGCAATCGTCCCTGATTATCAGTCATATACAACTCTGGCAAATATCTACAAAAATCGTGGTGAGACGGAGAAGTGGAAGAAAACATTGGAAAAAGCACTCGAACTTCCTTCAACAGGCCTTCGAAATCCTCTCATCCAGAGCAAACTGGCACACTATCACATGGAGCGTGGCGAATGGGAACTGGCGAAGCCGTATGCGATGAAAGCAGCCGCGACCTATTCAGGATGGGGATTACAATGTGCTGCCAAATGTTACGAGGGGCTTGGCGATCTGAAACAGGCGGAAGCGTTTCGGAGAGCTTGTTCGATGCGGTACAAATCCAGTGCTGCTGATTGGTACTTCTGGTGTGTGCGAACCGGCCAGGGAGATATTGAATCGGCTCGTCAGTTGGCCGAGAAATATCTCCTGGCAAATCCTGATGTAAATAATCTTGATCTGAGAATGCAAATTGGTGTATTCCAGACTATTCAGGGAGCTAAAAAACAAGCATTCGATATTTTCCAAACCGCTTTCAAGAAATACAGAGACGCCTACTGTGGTTTGCATGCGGCTTTGCTCGCTGATGAACTTGAATTTACAGACCAGCGCGATAATCTACTAAAACAGGTATCGCAACAATGGAACAAAGACTTTGCGAAGGCTGAACTTTCTAATCTATTCCAGCGCAATTTACAGAAACAAGATTCAACTGACTGGAGACCAATTTGTTTCCAATCACTAATCGCTCAGGTATCAAACGGGAGTCCCACAAACTATTATTATTTTGCCGGGAAGTTTTTAGAGCAGCGGGGCCAAAGCGAATTGGCAGAAAAATATCTGCAACTGGCAGCCACATCTCCGATGTTTGTGAAATATAATTGTGTATTGGCTGTTCATCATCTACGCACACAGAATAAGAAGATCGGAGCACGCCGTACCATGGAAATGGATGCCGATTACGGTCAGGCGGTGTTGCTTTTGCATAAGGCTTTATATTTGAAAAATACGGAGAAATTGGAAAGTGCGATCAAAAAAATCGACGAAATTCTGGAGTTAAAACCTGACCTTGTCATCGCTCTGACACATCGAGCACAGGCTAATGAATCATTGGAAAATTACGCCGAAGCCATTTCTGATTACAAAAAAGCAATCAAAATAGAACCTGAGTATTGGTTACCACATCACAGCCTGGTTTTTTTATTGGCGGCTTGTGAAAGAGAAGAAATTCGCGATGGTTCCCTGGCGCTCAAGCACGCGCAGCAATCTTTAGAGCTACTGCCGATAAAGTTCTGGGTGAATTATGGCGCTTTGGCAATCGCTTATGCAGAAACTGGTCAATTCGAAAAAGCCATTGAGACGCAAAAACAGGCTGTGTTACTTGCCCCTGAAAAGCAGAAAGGCAAAGCAAGTCAGAGAGTCAGGCTGTTCAGCGAGAGGAAACCGTATCGGCGTTCTTCAAAGAAAAAATAGCTTCCTATTGCGGCTTCTTTAAGTAACATTGTCGGAGAAGTTCCGGAAGAACGAAAGCAATTGAAATCAGTGAATACATTACGGCAATCTGAATGATTGCCGAAGTTGTGCCTCCAGTTTTTTCACGCGAACAGCCTGATTTGGATCTCCGGCGATGTTTTGTGTTTCCAGCGGGTCGGTTTGATGATCATACAGTTCGCGCTCAACAATGTGGCCGTTCTTCTTCTTGAACCAGGACACAAAACGGTAGCGGTCTGTGCGGAGCGCACGGCCCATGTATTTCTCGCGGAAGCGTGTGTGCTGACTGAGTGCAACGGACTTTCTGTTCTGCTCAGGTTGCCGCAATGAGGGGACCTGACTTTTGCCTTCGAGGTGTGGTGGCTTTGTGAGTCCTGTCAGTTCGCAGATTGTAGGGTAGAGATCTACCAATTCTGCGAGATTGCGCGTGCGGCCTGGTTTGATTCCAGGAGCGACAATGAGGAATGGCACGCGGGTGGCGATTTCAAAGTTCGTCATTTTGCTCCAGGCACTCTGCTCGCCGAGATGCCAGCCATGATCGGAACATAAGACGATGATCGTATTTGACAGACGATCCGTCTGCTCAAGTTCGTCTAACAGTTTTCCAATCTGAGCATCGACATAACTCACGCAGGCAGCATAGGCCTGCAGAAGTTTAAGCTGCATTTCTAGGTCAATCAGACCCTGATTGGGGGCCCCCAGATAACTCCGCATTTCGTAACCATTCCATAAGGGACCCTCTTCGCGACTGGGTGGGTTCGGCATTGTGAGCTTTGCACGTAGCGCCGCTTTAACGTAACCATCAGAATTAAACCATGCCATCACAGGGGAATTGTGTGGCGGATTTTGGTTTTGCGCGAGCCACGAATTGTCGGGTTGGTGGAGATCGTAATATCGCTGTGGTGCAATGAAGGGGAGATGAGGACGGCGATATCCCACGGCGAGAAACAGTGGTTTCCCCAGCTTCTGTTTGTGCAAGGTACGAATCGCTTCATCCGTCATACGACCGGCGAAGAAGTGATTGTCGGGAACATCCGGGTTTTGCATCACCGGACAGGCAAAGCGTTCGGCCACAATCGTCGGTCCTGCAGGGTTTGATTGGTCGAAGATCTCCCACATCTCCCTGTCCCTTCCGGGAAAGGCGGGGCTCGACCAGTCTGACTCTACATTCCAACCATCGTGGTAGATCTTACCCAAACCCCGAGTCTGATATCCGTGATCCTTCAACCAGCGCGCCATGGAAACGGCATCGGGACGACGTTTTCGGAATCGTGTTGCCGAATCATTGCGATGGTCAAAGACGCCGATGGTATCAGGCCGCAGTCCGGTCATCATCGAAAGCCGCGAAGGTCCGCATTTGGCATACTGGCAGTAGGCGCGCTCAAAGACAACACCACGTGCCGCCAGTCGATCGATGTTCGGCGTCTGCGCACGCGGATCACCATAGCAACCCAGCATAGGCCGCAGATCATCAACCACGATCATCAAGATATTCGGCTGATCGGCTGCGGACGCACCGACTGGCTGCCAGCAAATCGCCAGGATGACGACAATACAGGTTCGTAGCGAATTCAGCATCAGTTTAATGGTGGATTAAAACCGTTAAAGAAAAGTGATCGTAGAGACGTGTGCTTGTCTCCAGTTTCGTATTTGCTGAGTATACCATCTCTAGTAGTCAGCGGGAACAGCCGAACTTACTACTGTCCTTTCTCACTGAGATCCTGCATTACCAGCGCTCGTGCCCATTGCTTCTACGGATCAATATAGAAATGGAATGGGACTTCCAGCAACTAGATTCAGTGCAATTAAAAAAATCGAAACAAATTTCACAAATAGCTGATTGTGTTCTTCAGCCGATTGCGGTTTACCAAGTGTCGGTTGCAACCAGACAACAAATGAATCATGGCGAGAAAACGGGTTCTATCTCTTGACTGAGTGAGCGATGTCATATGCCGTTTAACCTCCTTTGATTGATAACAGAATGTGTCTTCCTCTGTCTGGAACTCTCAAAAGACCTGACAAAATGGTTATTCCGCAGAGGTCAACTAATTTTAGTCCCCTTGAAAAAACTAAAGGAAAGTATGATGGCAAATTGTTTTTACGATATCTTGACCGCTACAGCTTCTATGACTGATTGCACACTAGAACCAGACGACGACACAAAATATATTGTTACAATTCGAAATAGGAGTGAATGTGTCACTGCAAAAAATGTTATCGCGACGATCGGTCTTGTTGGAGGACATGTGCCTGGGATCGAAGTTGTTCCAGACGACCGATGGTTTGGTGACATCCCGCCAGGTGGGAAAGCACAAAGGGAAATTGTGATCTTGACTAAGCGAGCCCCCGCATGTTCAAAGCAAAAAATTTGTTACCATGTTCATTTTGAAGCATCGTATCAACAGTGCGAAGGCGAAGTGACAGAGTTTGAAATTGGCTGCGACTGACGCCGAATTGATTTCCAAAGAGGGCGCTGTCTTGCAGCGTTCTCTTTTTTTCTGGCGGGCTATAGAAGCACACTGACTGATTCATAAGAATATTGCAACTGCGGTTCCAGCTTGTCTTCGTATGAACCTCTTCAAAGACAAATCCCCGCTTGGGAATCTCCACATCAGGCCCCATTCTTTGATCAGTGTTTATGGGTCGTGCTCTCTATACAAATAGCACAGTTTGCTGAATTGTCCAGAAGGTACAAAGCCAGTTACGAAAATTTGAAACAGATCAAGATTCATAATCTTCAATGAGCATCAATACGAAGTATCACTACCCGATTTTCTACTAAAGGGCCAATGAAATGTTGATTGATCACAGGTCTCGCCGTGCATTTACACTGATTGAACTACTCGTAGCAATCTCAATTCTTGCCTTACTGATCGCTCTGCGTGCTTCATTTGTGAATCAATATTGTCAGATTGGTTCAACTCGTTGCGGGCTCGGCTAACTATTCAGGGCGAACTATGTGTAAAGTCCGCCTAGACTCTCTGTATGTAGTTTGAAGGAGAAAACAATGAAACGGTTCAGTATGTTTTTGTGTGCCCTGGTTTTATTCAATCCATTCGTATTCGGAGAAGACAAGGCATGTCAGGATGAAAATCTTAAGAGCTTTCCGTGTGTATGTCCATTGATTGATTTAGGACTTTTTTGGATTGGAGAACAACATGAAGCAGGTAGTAATTGTCTATCGCCAGTGCCTGTCTTCTTACCAGGATCAGACTGGGATTACGGTATATGCTTGCCAGAAACCTGCACGGGAGCGGGCTGTGTCGGCGTACCGTTAGTAAGTGAAAATGCTCCACTTTTAAAAGAGCCAATCCCCCCTTTAGGAAATCCTTTTCCAGATCCTAAATACGCGCGATTCGTAGATCCAAAATTCGTCAAGTTAAAGATTAATGATAAAGAAACCTATGTCAAAATTTTCACCGTCGTGGTTAATGTCAAACAAATAGCCCATGACCATAATCTTAAAGTGAACCCACTCCGCGGATCATCCCAATTTTTAATTGTTGGCTATGAAACTACCGGACTACCAGATGACAATCTAAAAGCAATTAAGACATTTAAACCAATAAAACACAACGCAAGGGAAGCAATCATTGATTTTGGTTTGCGTAAAGGAATAGTCTTTCTAGCCTCAGCACAAAAGTAACACATATTTCAATTTGTTATTATGAACGAACCTTAGGCTTATGATGGAGCCTAAGGTTCGTTTTTTCTTTCTCTAATAAAGAACGAGGTTAGAGACAAAGATTTGATTCATCAAACGAATTACCATAGCAAAAAAATCAGTTACAATATCTCGAAACGGTTTCAAGAACCATAAAAAGACCCTGATTAATTCATTAGACTCAACGCATCACCAGTGCCGGTTCTTTACAGCAAGAACTGATAACGCAAATCCTCACAATGAGCCAATCACCGACTTTCCAAGTCAGCAATGCGTCCCGTTCCTGTTTCAAAATCCCCTAACACATTATCAGCCGTATTGGGATTCATCAGAATACCGCAACTACGGTTTCAACTTGTCTGTGTATGAAACTTTTCAAAGATGAATCGCCGCTTGGGAATTTCCACATCAGGTTCCATTCTTTGATCAGTATTTACGGGCCATGTTTTCTATACAAATAGCACAGTGTATTGAATTATATAGAAGACACAAAACCAGTTACGAAAATTCGAAATGACTCAAGATTCTTGATTCTGAGTGAGCAGAAAATGTCCTCACTCGCGGTTTGTCTGTTAGAAAATAGATGCAAAACTCGAAAGTGTTCCTATGTGCAATATGGGGTGTTTAGCTGAAACAACTAGATAGTAGGGGACATTTATGATTATTTTGTTGATTTCAGAAAATAATTTTCTAGGGTGAAATGATCAGCAGGCATCTATACGAAGTACCACAACCAGATTTTCAACCAAAGGGCCCATGAAATGTTGAATGATCACAGACCTCGACGCGGATTCACACTGATTGAACTACTCGTAGCAATTTCGATTATTGCCTTACTCATTGCTCTACTTTTACCTGCCATCATGCAGGCCCGCGAAGCAGCAAGGCGAACACAATGCCGAAACAATCTGAAACAAATTGGTCTCGCGCTTCACAATTACCATGCCAGTCATAAGTCCTTTCCCATTGGTGCACGATCACAGAGTGGATTTGGCCTCTCATTCTGGCCCGGTTTATTACCTGCCCTTGATCAAGGAAATCTCTATCAGCAGTTTGATCATGATTCAATCCAGAATGGTTTGCCCCTTTTGCCGTGGGTAAGGAATGGTCCCTTACTGGATGGTGTGATCATCCAGACGATGCGATGTCCGTCCAGTCCGTTAGATGAAACTCATCCCATGGGATTTTTTAGACATATGCAGCCTTCGTATGTGGGGATCTCAGGTGCCTCGAATGAGGATGGGTTTAAAGCCGACCGAGTTTCTCCATGCTGTGCGCCGATCAGCCCACCTGATGGGATTCTCTCCGCAGATGGAGTGCTAATTCCCAATGCCAATATCAAATCCAGAGACATCACCGATGGAACATCCAACACGATCGTCATTGGCGAAGCATCCAACTTTGTGCTTGACAATAACGGTGATAAGCAACATGTGGGTGGTGCATTCCCCATGAGCTGGGTTACAGGGACATTCGGAAATGGAACACCTCCCCATTATGAACCGACGAATCTAGCCTTTCCACCTCCTTGTTTCAACATCACGACGATTCGCTATTCACCCAACTCAAGCTATGATCAACCGGGTGTTCACAATAACCATGGTCCGAACAATCCCCTTGCTTCCGCTCATGAAGGAGGAGTCATGGTCCTGTTGGCAGATGGTTCTGTTCGCTTCATTAGTGAAAACATCAATCTGACCACATTGAAACAATTGGCTGTCCGCGACGACGGCCAATCCATCGGAGAATTTTAGCAACAAACAGTTAAATTACTCTCTCGATCTCATGCACTAAGTGCTCATTCTCAGCGCAAGTCAGAAAAATTCTATCGCTATCGTCGGGAGCGCAGCTCCCATTCTATTCAGGGCGTTCTAAGTGTAATGTTCGCCCCTATTTTCTGTCTATAGTTTTAATGGAGAAAGTTATGAAGCGTTTTTGTATCGGTTTGTGTTTTTTATTGTTATTCAGCACCACACTCTTTGCCAAGAAGAAACCCTGGAAGCATAACCGGCGCTGTGTACCCTGTGTGCCCTGTGCGCCAGTCCCCCCGGCTCCTCCTTGCACTTGTGCTTTGCTTGATGTCGGAACCTTTTGGATTGGTGAAACACATCCCGTTCCTTCACATCCTAGTTTAACTTGTCAGAATCCAGTTCCTGTTTTCTTACCGGGATCAGGATATACTTATGGCATATGTCAGACAGGTAGTTGCACAGGAAGCAATTGTCTTAATACTTCTAGATATAGGGTAGAAGACGCAGACCCTGTTCCCATAATAAATGAAGCAATTCACTATCAGTCAGACCCGATTTTTGATTCAAGATATACTCTATGCAAAGATATTGATCCAAGATTTATTAAGGTGATGGTCACTAAACCTAGCGGTCAAAAGGAGATCATAGTCAAGCTATTCACCATTAAAATTGATTTCAATAAGATTTTCGTGGACTACCATAGTGGTAGGCTACCAAAAGGGCCAGCTGATAGCTTAACTTGGAATTACGCACTTGATGATCCACGAATTATTTTTGTTGGTTTTGAAGCAAGGGATGTGCCATCCAGTCGAATAGAACCAAACCCTTATCAACTGAAAGATCCAAATAATGCACGAGAAGCGATTGTGTTAGATCCTATAGAACCTACAGATCCTAATAAAAAAACATATGCAATTGTTTTTCTGGCTCCCTAAGTAAAAGAATCAGATCAAATCTGAGAGAGAATTCTCAACGAGCCTCAGGATTTTAATTCTGGGGTTTGTTTTTCTCTTGATGTGGACTTGAAACAAAATCATCTATCGTCAGTCGGGGACGAGCGCTCTTCACACACCGCACACCTAATCCTGCGTGAGTTTGACCACGATGCACAAAGGACCGTAATCGTGGATCACGACTCTGACTATCCACGGTGGGATTCCCGTCAAAGATAACCGAGTCACTGCCACCTCGTACGACACGATAGTTTCTTAAAGAAGTCGGAGTTTCATTTGAAAATTCTAATTTCTTATCGGAATGAAAGTAAACCTGGGTACAAGTCCATTCTGCCACATTGGAACAGAGGCCAAATATGGGAGGAGTCGTTGGCAACTGATCAAACAAGGGATAGCCAACTGGTAAGAACTGTTCCTGATTCAACTGTACTTCCTCGGGTAATTGGTTTCCCCAGGAAAAGCGAGTCTTTCCTGCTTGCGTGGCTGCATACACCCATTCAAATTCTGTGGGTAGACGTTTGCCTTGTTTTTCGGCTAAGTTAACGGCCATATCATACTGGAGCAATACTGCATAATCAGGACCTTCTCTACCAGTAGGCTGTAGATTTGGATTCATTTCGAATAACCTTGTGAATATTTCTACGGAAAGCTCTTTGGAATCCATCCAAAAACCAGGCATGCTCCGGTCGTGCTGAGGCAGAGCGTATCTACTATCCCCTCCAAAGGACGCTCGATTTGGACCCTCAAGGTACGCCATATCCTTCGTGACCTCTTTTAATCTTCGAATCTTAATTGATGGAAGTATGATATAGTTGTGGTGACGTTTGTCTCGGCTAAATCTTCGATGTGCAAAATTTTCAGGTATGCCTTCATGTTTATCCGGTACATGCCGGTAGACTTCGTGGAACCACTCGTCATTAAAGTAAGCCACCACCAGATAATCACCCGGTTCCAGCGGTAGTGTTACAGGTGAAGTTCCTTCAGCATGAATGATCTGTTCAGGCAGCGGTTCGCCGTTTTTTTTGCTGAGGGGGATAAACGCAACCTTAGCGCCTTCCGGTTCTGTGTTTAACGTCACAATCGGAGTGTCAGCTGAAACAGTAGGAGTGGGAAAAAGGACCTGAAAAGCCAAGAATATGAAAAGGCAAGAAACACTTGTTGAGAGACTATAGACAATCGGCCTCTGCTTGATTTTTCGCCAGAGTCGACCTAACACAGAAACACGCCGCGACTGAATCGGTTCATTATCGAGAAAGCGTTTCAAATCCGCGGCCATCTCACTCGCGGTTTGATAGCGATCTCGTTTTTGTTTGGAAATGGCTTTGAGACAGATGGTCTCC